>CBFCWS010000030.1:0-14666 GCA_965601765.1 uncultured Ilumatobacter sp.
TGGCACCATGCGCGACTCGGGAGGGTGCCGACGGAGAGATTCGAACTCTCACTGCCAAGGACCTAAACCTTGTGCCTCTGCCAGTTGGGCTACGTCGGCGGACGACGTCACGATACGCCGCCGACAACTGGGGTCCGGTCCGTTCGTCCACCGAGCCGGACGGGGCGGTCACAACGCGTCGAGCAGGTTCCGGAACGCTCGGCCTCGGTGGGAGATGGCGTGCTTCTCGGCCGGCGTCATCTGCGCGAAGGTTCGCCCGTCCGACTCGACCGGAGCGAAGACCGCGTCGTAGCCGAAGCCGCCCTCGCCCCGATCCGCGCGCGTGATCACACCGTCGCAGACGCCGTCGACGACGATCTCGCGGCCGTCGGGACGGCGGACGAGGACGCACGTCCGGAACCGGGCCGACCTGTCGGCATCGGGACCGAGCCGTGCGAGCTCACCGAGCAGCTTGCGCCGGTTGTCGTCGTACGAGGCGTCCCCACCCGCGTAGCGCGCCGAGTGCACTCCGGGCGCACCGTCGAGCGCGTCGACCTCGAGCCCGGTGTCGTCGGCGACCGCGGGCAGCCCGGTCGCGTCGCAGATGGCGACCGCCTTGAGGCGGGCGTTGCCCTCGAGCGTGTCGGCATCCTCGACGACGTCGGGCACCCCGGCAGGTCGTGGCAGCAGCGTGACGACGCCGTCGAGGATGGCGGCGATCTCGGCGATCTTGTCGGGATTGGCCGAGGCGCAGACCAGCTCGGGCAGCTCGCTCATCGCGGCGCGGGCGGCTGGGCGACCACGGCCCGCTGCGCATCGACGATCTCGGCGAGCCCAGCCTCCGCGAGACCGAGGAGGGCATCGAGCTCGGCTCGGGAGAACGCCATGCCCTCCGCGGTGCCCTGGACCTCGACGAACCGCGGCTCCCCGCCGTCGTTGGGCGCGAGCATCACGACGTTCATGTCGACCTCGGCGGCGGCATCCTCGACGTAGGGCAGGTCGAGCAGCGGCGTCCCGTCGACGATGCCGACCGAGATCGCCGCGCAGAACGAGTGCAGCGGGTGCGCAGCGAGGTCGCCCGAGACCACCCGACGGGCGAGCGCGTCGTGGAGTGCGATGAACCCACCGCAGATGCTCGCCGTCCGCGTCCCGCCGTCGGCCTGCAGCACGTCGCAGTCGACGACGACCTGGCGCTCGCCCAGCGCCGTCATGTCGCAGGCGGCCCGCAACGAGCGACCGATCAACCGTTGGATCTCGACGGTCCGGCCGCTCTGCTTGCCTCGCGCCGCCTCGCGGCCGATGCGCTCGGCCGACGACCCGGGCAGCATCGAGTACTCGGCGGTCACCCAACCGGAGCCGCTGCCGCGCATCCAGCGCGGAACGTCGTCGTCGATCGACGCCGTGCACAGGACCCGGGTCCGGCCGACGCTGACGAGGCACGAACCGTCGGCCATCTCGGTGAAGTCGCGTTCGAACGCCATCGGGCGCAGCTGGTCGGCACGTCGTCCGTCGGGTCGGGTCATGTCGTGTTCCTCTCGGATCGCTCGTCGATTCGCTCGGGTCGCCCCGGCCACGGTTCGGTGTGGTCGAGCTCGGGGCCGAGCAGTCGACTGCCGAGCTCCCGGAAGATCTCGATGTCGCCGCTCGACAAGAACCGGCGTCGGCCGGCCCGCTCACCGTCGCGCAGCACACCGAGCGCCGCCAAACGCTCGTGTGCCGTGAACGCCGTCTCGTCGGCCGAGCTGACGAGGGTGACGTCGGGTCCCATGACGTCGCTGATCGTGCGGGCGAGGAACGGATAGTGGGTGCATCCGAGCAGCAGGGCGTCGATGCCGACCGTCCGCAACGGCGCGAGCAGGCGCTCGGCGAGCACGGTGACCTCGTCGCCGACGGTCTGGCCGCGCTCGACGAACTCCACGAAGCCCGGACAGGCGGCCGAGGCGAGATGCACCGGTGCCCCGGTGCCGGCGATCGCCTCGAGGTAGGCACCCGACGACACCGTGCCGACGGTTCCGATCACACCGACCCGCCCGGTGGATGTCGCGCGGACGAGCGCGGCCGCGCCGGGCTCGATCACGTCGATCACCGGGATCGCCAGCTCGGAGCGGACGTGGTCCAACCCCGCCGCGGTCGCCGTGTTGCAGGCCACGATGATCGCCTTCGCGCCGAAGTCGCACGCCAACGACCGTGCGAGCTCGATCGAGAACCCGCGCACACGGTCGAGCGGCTGCGAACCGTAGGGGTACCGCCCGGTGTCGCCGATGTACACCAGATCCTCGTTCGGGAGCAGGTCGATCACGGCTCGTGCGACCGTGAGGCCACCGAAACCGGAGTCGAACATCCCGATCGGGCCGTCGAGATCCATGGACCACCGGAGGCTACTGCCGCATCGGCGCGGGGGTGAGCACCGGCATCGGCAGTGGGCGACGCGCCCGAACCGTGGCATGCTCGGGTGCGTGACCACGGCACGTACCCCCGACGGCGCCGGCGATCACGACGACGACGCCGCCCCGGACGACTCGGCCGGTGTCGCCGACGAGGCGATCGCCGACAAGTGGACGTCGACGATCGTCCTCGGGACCGGCACCTCGGCCGTGATCCGCCCGATCCGACCCGGCGACGCCGCCGACCTCGCCGCGTTCCACCTGCGCCAGTCCCCCGAGAGCCGGTACCGCCGCTTCTTCTCGCCCAAACCGGAGCTGTCCGACGAGGAGATCGAGCACTTCACCAACGTCGACTTCGTCGATCGCGCGGCGTTCGTCGTCGAGTACCGGGGCGAGTTCGTCGCCTGGGCCTCCTACGAGCGCTGGCGCAACCGCAACGACGCCGAGGTCGCCTTCATGGTCGACGAGGAGCACCACGGCAAGGGCATCGCCACGTTGCTGCTCGAGCACCTCGCCGCGGTCGCTCGGTCGAACGGCATCGAGCGCTTCACCGCGCAGGCCCTCGGTGACAACCGGGGCATGCTCTCCGTGTTCACCAAGGCCGGCTGGCCGGTCCAGCGACGCTTCGACTCCGGCGTCATCGACATCGACTTCCCGCTCGCCGACACCAGCGAGTACCTCGACTCGGTCGAGCGCCGTGAGCAGCGCGCCGACTCGCGGGCGATGGCGCGCCTCTTGCTGCCGACCGCGATCGCCGTGATCGGTGCCTCCGACGACGAGGGGTCGGTGGGCGAGGCGCTGTGGCGCAACGTCGCCGGCACGGCGAGCTGCAACGTGTACCCGGTCAACCCGAACCGATCGACGGTCGGCGGACGTCCGGCGATGGCGTCGGTGACCGACATCGACGAGCCGGTCGCGCTGGCGGTGATCGCCGTCTCCGCAGCAGCGCTCACGGCGGTCATCGAGGACTGCGTCGCGAAGCAGGTGCGCGGTGCGGTCGTCATCACGGCCGCCGACGACCCGGGCGACGACGTCGACATCGACATCGCAGGGCTCGTGCAGTACTCCCGGCGCCACGGGTTGCGCCTGATCGGCCCGTCGAGCATGGGCATCGTCTCCTCGCTGGTCGGCAACGAGCTCGCCGCGACCGCCGCCGAGGGGACGATCACGCCCGGCCGCGTCGCGATCTCGATGCAGTCCGGTTCGCTCGGTGCATCCGTCCTCCACACGGCGACCGACCTCGGGCTCGGCTTCTCGTGGTTCGTCTCGCTCGGCGACAAGAGCGACGTGTCGGCCAACGACCTGCTGCAGTTCTGGCAGGACGACGACGCGACCAGCGTGATCGCGCTCTACACCGAGTCGCTCGGCAACCCGGGCAAGTTCGCCCGCATCGCACGCCGGGTGTCGGCGACCAAGCCGATCGTCGCCGTTCGCACGGGCGCGGCCCTCGTCGGGGTCGGCAACGAGGCCCTCTACCGACAGACCGGCGTGATCGAGGTGCCGACGGTCACCGCCCTGCTCGACACGGTCCGCGTGTTCGCGAACGAGCCACCGATGCGCGGCGATCGCGTCGCGCTGATCGCCAACGCCCGCAGCCCGGAGGTGCTCGGGACCGCCACGCTCGCGGCTGCCGGTCTCACCGTCGTGCGACCCGACAAGCTGCTGAGCTGGCGCAACCGGCCGGTCGACTACGGCCCGGTGATCGAGGACGCGCTCGCCGACGACGACATCGACGCGGTGATGGTGATCCATGCGCCGCCGATGACCGCCGCGATCGGCGGCGCCGCGCCGACGATCAGCGAGGTCGCCGAGGGGCGCACGAAGCCGGTCGTCGCGGTCACCCTCGGCCACGGCGACGGTGCCATCGCCTCCGGCGATCGCTCGGTCGCGAGCTTCGCCTTCCCCGAGCAGGCCGCCGCCGCGCTCGGACGTCTCCGCGCCCACGGCCGCTGGTTGGACGACGAGCTCGCCGAGGAGGTGAGCGAGCCGTCGAGCATCGACCGCCGCCGCGCCGCCGAGATCATCGATCAGTACATCGATCAGCCCCTCACACCGCCGGAGGCGATCGTCGATCTGCTCGACAGCTACGGGATCGACATGCCGCCCACGTCGCGCGTCGCGATCGACAAGGCGGTCGACGTCGCGGGCGCGATCGGTTACCCGATCGCGATCAAGGCGTTGCGCCGACATCCGGGCCGGTCGGTCGAGGCCGGGATCGCGCTCGACCTGACGAGCGACGCCGACGTCGAGGAGGCCGTGACCGCCATGGTCGCTCACCTCGAGGACGATGCCGCCGAGGTGTTCGTCCAGCCGATGCTCCCGCCGGGGGTCGACGTGCGGGTCCACGTCCGCCTCGACGAGCGCCTCGGCCCGGTCATCACCGTCGGCCTGGGCGGCGTCCAGGCCGACGCGATCGCCGACGAGTCGAGCCGGCTGGTCCCCATCTCACCCGCGGTCGCGCACTCGATGGTGTCGGCGACCAGGGCGGCGGCGCTGCTCGACGATGCCGGGATCGACGCCTTCAGCGACATCGCGACGCGACTCGCCCAGCTCGCGAGCGACCATCCCGAGATCGTCGAGATCGACCTCAACCCGGTGATCATCGCCGACGGCGACGCACGGGTGGCCGACGCATTCGTCCGCCTCGACCCGGGGGGTCGTCCGACGCGGGCGTTCCGTCGGCTCGAGGATGGCTGACGCGGGCCGGCGATGTCGACGACCTGCGCGAGTCCTCAACCGAGCCGGTCGCGCACCGTCGCCCACACGCCCTGATCCCAGGAGAACTCGACCATGTTGCCGGTCGGGTCGCGCAGCATGCAGATGTAGCCGATCGGTGGCGGCAAGAGCGTCGCCGGCATCGCCAGACACCCGTTGCGTTCGCCCCGAGCCGCCATCTCGTCGACGGCCTCCCGGGTCGGCAGTTCGATCCCGATGTGGGAGAACGGAGCGAGCACCTCCTTCGGGGCGCCGGCGAAGGGATCGGTCTCGGCGTTGAACTCGGCGACGACGAGGATGAACGGATGCTCGGCCTGGTCGGGCATGCCGAGCCATGCACCCTTGCCGGCGTGATCCTCGCGGCGGTCGATCAGGACCAGCGGGGTCATCTCCTGGTACCACGCGATGGTGTCGTCGACGTCGTCGACGCGCAGCGCGACATGGGTCCAGCGTGGCTCGTCCGGGTGGACGTCGAAGATCGGATCGCTCATAGTTCGTCGGCGAACCGGACGATAGCGGCCTCGTACGGATCGGCCCGTCCGCTCGTGCGCTCGTTCTGTTGGGACCTTTGGCCGTTTCGCCCCGGCGTGGCCACGCAGGACACTGGTCTGCATGACCTCCGTCACACTCGACGGCAACGAAGCCGCCGCCCGCGTCGCGTACGCCGTCTCCGAAACCGTCGCGATCTACCCGATCACACCCGCCTCGCCGATGGGCGAACATGCCGACGCGTGGTCCGCCGCCGGCAAGAAGAACGTCTGGGGATCGGTCCCCGACGTCGTCGAGATGCAGTCGGAGGCGGGCGCCGCCGGGGCGCTCCACGGAGCCCTCCAGACCGGCTCGATGGCGACGACCTTCACCGCGTCGCAGGGCCTGCTCCTCATGCTGCCCAACATGTTCAAGATCGCCGGCGAGCTGACGCCGGCGGTGATCCATGTGGCCGCCCGCGCGCTGGCGACGCATGCGCTGTCGATCTTCGGCGACCACAGCGACGTGATGGCGGCCCGTTCGACCGGCTTCGCGATGTTGGCGGCGAGCTCGGTCCAGGAGTCGCACGACTTCGCAGCGGTCGCTCACGGGGCGACGCTGCGGTCGCGGGTCCCGTTCCTGCACTTCTTCGACGGGTTCCGCACGTCGCACGAGGTCAACCGCGTCGAGTTGATCGACGACGACCAGCTGATGTCGCTGGTGCGCGACGAGGACGTCGCCGCGCACCGCATGCGTCGCCTGCGGCCGACGGCGCCGGCGGTGCGCGGGACGGCGCAGAACCCGGACGTCTTCTTCCAGGGCCGCGAGGCCGCCAACTCCTACTACGACGCCGTGCCGGGGATCGTCGCCGAGGTCTTCGACGAGCTGGCCGAGCTGACCGGACGGCGTTACGGGATCGTGGAGTACGACGGCGCACCCGACGCCGAGCGCGTGATCGTGATGATGGGCTCGGGTGTCGGTGCCACGCAGGAAGCCGTCGCGCACCTCGTCGAGCAGGGCGAGAAGGTCGGCCTGCTGACGATCCGGCTGTTCCGCCCGTTCCCGGCCGACGCCTTCCTCGCGGCGCTGCCCGACAGCGTCACGTCGATCGCGGTGCTCGATCGCACGAAGGAGCCCGGCGCCACCGCCGAGCCGCTCTTCCAGGACGTCGTGACCGCGCTCGCCGACGCCGACCGGACCGGCGTCCGCGTGATCGGCGGGCGCTACGGGCTGGGGTCGAAGGAGTACACCCCGGCGATGGCGGCGAGCGTCTTCGCGGAGGCCGGCAAGGACGACCCGAAGCGCCGCTTCACGGTCGGCATCGTCGACGACGTCACCAACCTGAGCCTCGAGGTCGACGACTCGTTCCACGTGGCGACCACGGCCAAGGCGGCGGTCTTCTACGCCCTCGGTGCCGACGGCACGGTCGGCGCGAACAAGTCGTCGGTGAAGATCATCGACGAGCAGGAGGGCCTGTACGCACAGGGCTACTTCGTGTACGACTCCAAGAAGTCGGGGTCGATGACGGTCTCGCACCTCCGCTACGGACCCGACCCGATCAACTCGTCCTACCTGATCGAGCGGGCCGACCTGATCGCCTGCCACCAGTTCGGACTGCTCGACCGGTTCGACATCCTCGAGACGGCCAAGCCCGGCGCCACCCTGCTGCTGAACGCTCCGTACCCGGCCGACGAGCTCTGGGAACACCTTCCGGCATCGATCCAGCGCGGCATCATCGACAACGGCCTCAAGGTGTTCACCATCGATGCGGCCCGCATCGCCCGCAACATCGGCATGGCCGGCCGCATCAACACGATCATGCAGCCGTGCTTCTTCGCGCTCGCCGACGTCATGCCGCGCGAGCAGGCGGTCGCGGCGATCAAGCAGTCGGTCGAGAAGGCGTACGGTCGCCGCGGACGACTCGTCGTCGACCGCAACAACGCGGCGGTCGACACGGCGCTCACCGCGCTCGAGGAGGTGACGGTGCCCGAGACGGCGGGCACGGCCGGCGATGCGCCCGATGCGATGGACGAATGGCTCCGCACGATCGCCGACGAAGCCGAGCGCGACTTCGTGAGCCGCGTCACCGCGACGATGATGGCCGGCAAGGGCGACCTGCTCCCGGTGTCGGCGATGCCGGTCGACGGCACGTTCCCCACCGGGACGACGAGGTTCGAGAAGCGCAGGATCGCCGCCGAGATCCCGATCTGGGAGCCCGACATCTGCATCGACTGCGGCAAGTGCGCGATCGTGTGCCCCCACGCGGCGATCCGCTTGAAGGCATACGAGCAGGGCACGCTCGACACCGTGGACGGCGTGCCCGAGGGCTTCCCGACCAAGAAGTTCCGGTCGCGCGAGCTCAAGGACTTCCAACTCACCGTGCAGGTCGCGCCCGACGACTGCACCGGGTGCGGCATCTGCGTCGACGTCTGCCCGGCCAAGGACAAGACCGACGTCAAGCGCAAGTCGATCAACATGCGCTCGGCCGACGAGCACCGCGAGGTCGAGCAGGCTCGCTTCGACGCCTTCCTGGCGATCCCCGAGGTCGATCGCGCCGCGCTCAGCCACGACACCGTCAAGAACAGCCAGCTGCTCGAGCCCCTCTTCGAGTTCTCGGGAGCGTGCTCGGGGTGCGGTGAGACGCCGTACGTCAAGCTGCTGACACAGCTCTTCGGTGACCGGCTGCTCATCGCGAACGCGACCGGCTGCTCGTCGATCTACGGCGGCAACCTGCCGACGACCCCGTACTCGCGCACCAAGGACGGCCTCGGCCCGGCGTGGTCGAACTCGCTGTTCGAGGACAACGCCGAGTTCGGCATGGGCATGCGTCTCGGCATCGAGCACCATCAGGCCGACGCCGCCCGACTGGTCGACGAGCTGGCCGGATCGGTCGGCGCCGAGCTCGCCGCAGCGCTCCTGGCCAACACCCAGCCGACCGAGGCCGACATCGTCAACCAGCGGGCGCGGGTCGCCGAGCTCCGCGAGAAGCTGGCCGGCGTGGACGACCCGAGGGCCAGACGGCTCGAGTCGATCGCCGACGAGCTGGTGCGGTCGAGCACCTGGATCGTCGGTGGCGACGGGTGGGCGTACGACATCGGCTACGGCGGCGTCGACCACGTCCTCGGCAGCGGCCGCAACGTCAACCTGCTGGTGCTGGACACCGAGGTGTACTCGAACACCGGCGGCCAGGCCTCCAAGGCCACACCGCTCGGGGCGGTCGCCAAGTTCGCGACCGCGGGCAAGCCGACCGGCAAGAAGGACCTCGGGGCGATCGCACGCAGCTACGGCAACGTCTACGTCGCCCAGATCGCCCTGGGTGGCAGCGACGTCCAGACGGTGAAGGCCTTCCTGGAGGCCGACGCGTGGGACGGGCCCTCGCTGATCATCGCCTACTCGACCTGCATCGCGCACGGCATCGACATGACGACGTCGATGGCGCACCAGAAGGAGGCGGTGAAGTCCGGCTACTGGCCGCTCTACCGGTTCCGTCCGACCGAGGAGGAGCACGAGCACCCGTTCAAGCTCGACTCGGCGGCGCCGACGGTGCCCCTGCGCGAGTTCGCCCTCCAGGAGGCTCGCTACGCCATGCTGGCGAGGTCCGACCCGGATCGGTCCAAGCGGCTCCTCGATCTCGCACAGGTCGCGATCGACGAGCGGTGGCGCTACTACGAGCAGTTGGTCGGCGTCGAGCGGAGGCTGCCACACCTCGAAGACCACGACGACGATCTCGCCGAAATCCCTGCCGACGCCGCGACCGACGAGGAGGCCACGTCATGACCGACCTACACACCACCTATCTCGGACTCTCGCTGCGCTCGCCGATCGTCGCCTCGGCCGGTCCGTTCACGCACAACCTCGATCTGATCGCCGAACTGGAGGACGCCGGGATCGGTGCGATCGTCCTGCCGTCGCTGTTCGAGGAGCAGATCGAGCACGAGACGACCGAGCTCGACCGGCTGTTCTCGGCGCACGCCGAGAGCTTCGGTGAGGCGGAGTCGTTCTTCCCCGAGATCGACGGCTACCAGACGGGGACCGACTCGTACCTCTCGCTGCTCGAAGGTGCGAAGAGCCGGGTCGACGTCCCGGTCATCGCCAGCCTGAACGGCACCAACCCCGGTAGCTGGATCCGGTACTCGCGGCTGCTCGCGGACGCGGGTGCCGATGCCGTCGAGCTGAACCTCTACACGGTGGCCGCCGATCCGTCGATGACCGGGCGCCGGCTCGAGGAGGAGCAGGTCGAGCTGGTGTCGTTGCTCACGACCGAGATCCAGCTCCCGGTCGCGGTCAAGATCTCGCCGTACTACTCCTCGCTCGCCGCGTTCCTCCTCGCGCTGCAGAGCGCAGGGGCCTCGGGCGTCGTGATGTTCAACCGCTTCTACGCGCCGGACCTCGATCTCGAGACCCTCGAGGTGACGCCCAAGGTGTCGTTGAGCACGCCCAACGAGTTGCGGCTGCCGCTGCGCTGGATCGGGATCGCCCGCGAGTTCCTCGACATCTCGATCGGCGGCTCGACCGGTGTGCACTCCGGCTACGACGCCGCCAAGATGATCCTCGCCGGTGCCGACGTCGCGATGACGACCTCCGCGCTGCTCCACCACGGAACGGCGTACGTGCGAACGATCGAGAACGAGCTGCGGGAGTGGATGCAGGACGCCGAGTACGTCTCGACCGATCAGATGCGCGGGGCGGTCAGCCGCGACTCCGCAGCCGACCCGGCCGCCTACGAGCGGGCCAACTACATCGGCAACCTGGCGACCTATGCCAGTCGTTTCCTGAAGGAGAACAACGCACTGGCCCTCCACCAGGGCTGACGCCCGGCGACGCGTTCTGGGGTCGGCCCCGCCACGCGCGGAGGCCGAGGGGGAACCGGTGGCGAGCACGCCACCGTGCCTCTGCCGTTGCGGCCTGACCCCAGAACGAAGGCAGCTCGGCAGGAACCCGTGGCTCCGAGCGGAGCACCGTCGTCACGCCGGTCGCGTGCTCCGGCGAAGGTGGGCGAGCATCGAAGCGGAGACGGCGAGCTCAGAAGGCTCGAGCCATTGGCTCGAGCCCGTGCGCAGCCCGAAGTCAGAAGTAGATCACCTCACCGAGGCGGTCCTCGGCCGCGTCGAGATCGCCGGTGTAGGCACCGGTCGACAGGTACTTCCAACCGCCGTCGCAGACGATGAACACGATCGTCGCCGGGGGACCGTCGGGGTCGATGCCCTCGGCCACGCGCACTGCGCCTGCCAGTCCGGCGCCGGACGACGGTCCGGCGAAGATGCCGCACTCCTCGACGAGACGGCGCGTCCACTCGATCGATTCGCGCGGCCGCACGACCCGCTTGCGATCGAGCACCTCGTACCCGTTCCAGAGCTCGAACACCGGCGGGATGTACCCCTCGTCCATGTTGCGGAGGCCCTCGACGCGCTCACCGAGCGGTGGCTCGACGGCGATGATCTGGACGTCGGGATTGCGCTCCTTGAGGAAGCGGCCCACCCCCATCAGGGTGCCCGACGTGCCGAGCCCGGCGACGAAGTGGGTGATCTCGGGCACGTCGCGCCAGATCTCGGGACCGGTCGTCTCGTAGTGCGCTCCCGGGTTGGCCTCGTTGGCGTACTGGTAGATGAAGCACCACTCCGGGTGCTCGGCGGCGAGGTCCTGCGCGCGGCGAACGGCACCGTTGGAACCCTCGGCGCCTGGTGTGAGCAGGATGTCGGCGCCCATGATCTCGAGCATCTGACGTCGTTCGATCGACACGCTCTCGGGGAGCAGGATCGTGATCGGGTACCCCTTGAGGCGGGCGATCGCCGCGAGTGCGATGCCGGTGTTGCCCGAGGACGGTTCGATGATGCGCTGCCCGGGCGCGAGGCGACCGTCTCGCTCCGCGGCCTCGATCATCGCCTTGGCGATCCGGTCCTTCACCGAACCGAACGGGTTCTGCATCTCCAGCTTGGCGAGGATCCGGACGTTGGGGTTGGGCGACAGGTTGGAGACGTCGACGACGGGCGTGTTGCCGACGAGATCGAGCGCGTGAGGATGCACACCGCCGCCGACCGGTGCGAAGCCGGCCAGGTCGTGGGGGGTCATCTGATCGAGCGTCATGGCTGTCGTAACACCTTCTCCGCCGGCGACATTCCGACGAATCCGATGAACTTGGTCAGGATTCTACCCCGACCCCGGCTCACGTGCCCACGTCAGCGCAGCCTCACCGGCTCCTCGGCGATCACGCCGTCCACGATCCGGTAGCTGCGCAGCTCCGGCGCATCGCGCTTCAGGCTCACGATCACGTAGTGCCACAGCGGGTCGGGGGCCTGGCCGACGTCGGTCGGGCTCGGGTACGGCTCGGAGTGCGTGTGGCTGTGCACCACGCCGATGATCTCGCACCCCTCGGTCTCGGCGTCGAGCTCGGCGCGGAGGTGATCGCGCGGGTCGACCGTGTAGACGCGGGCGGACGCCGCGGCGTTGCGGCAGGGGTAGTAGCGCTCCGCCGCATCGGGTGTCCGGCCGGCGATGAGTCCGCACATCTCGAGCGGGTACTCGCGCAGCGCCTGGGCGCAGATCGCGTCGAACGAGTCGCGGTCGAGCTCCAGCACGCGCCGCACGCTACCGGCGCCGGCGAGGGCCGAGCTCCCCCGGTTCGCCCCGCCGGTAGCGTCGGTTCGGTCATGGCAGCGAAGAAGGCGAAGAAGCAGCGGGGTGCCCCGCCGGGCACGACCCCGATCGCGAGCAACCGCGCCGCGCGCCGCAACTACGACATCCGAGACACGGTCGAGGCCGGCGTCGTCCTCCTGGGGAGCGAGGTGAAGTCGATGCGCGAAGCACAGGTACAGCTCGCCGACGCCTACGCGCGGATCCGTGACGGCGAGGCGTGGCTGGAAGGGGTGCACGTCGCCCCGTACTCGTTCGCGATCGGGTTCGGCGCGCACGACCCCGATCGGCCCCGCAAGCTCCTGCTGCACCGCGACGAGATCGACCGGCTCAAGGCCAGGGTCGACCAGGAGCGGGTGTCGATCGTCCCGCTCAACCTCTACTTCCGCGACGGCCGGGTCAAGGTCGAACTCGGCATCGGCAAGGGCCGCACCCAGCAGGACAAGCGCCACACGATCGCCGAGCGCCAGGCCACCCTGGAGGCCGAACGCGAGATCGGCCGCTACCGCAAGGGCGTCTGACCTGCCCCGCACGGTCTGAGCTCGGGCGCGGCGGGGCGGTCAGAGCTGGTCGCCGATCCAGCCGTAGACGCCGAGGAGGCGGCCGGCGAGGAGCAGGGCGGCGACGACCATGGCCCGGCGGATCAGACGCTCGCCACCCTGCACGGCGGCATGGGCGCCGATCCAGCTGCCGATGGTCAGCCCGACGGCGAGGATCAGGGCCGGGACCCACCGGACGTGCCCGTTGACGATGAACACCGGGAGCGCGACCAGCGTGATCACGATGTTGACGACCGCCTTGATGTTGTTGGCCGTCACCAGGTCGAAGCCGGCGCGAGCCAGCGCAGCGAGCATCACGAGCCCGACGCCCGCCTGCACCGCTCCCCCGTACAGGCCGACACCGAAGAAGACGACGACGACGAGCGCCACCGGCCAGGGATCGGCGTCGAGCTTGACCCTCGGCTTGCGGATCGAGAAGAAGATGACCGGCAGCATCAACAGCCCGAACACCCGCTCGAACGTCTCGTCGGTCAGCCGCGAGATGACGAGCGAGCCGACGAGCGAGCCGACGATCACGGGAACGAGGATCGGCGCGGCGCGCGACAGGCCCGACACCCCGAGTCGCCGGAACGCGGCCGCTGCCGCCACGTTCGAGGTGAGGATCCCGACGCGATTCGATCCGTTGGCGTCGTTGCCCGGCACCCCGGCGAGCACGAGCAACGGGACGGTGAGCGTCGAGCCGCCACCCGCCACGGCGTTGATCATCCCGGCGGCGGCACCACCGACGACGAGGAGAACGGCTTCCCACCACTGCACGGAGGACGATCCTGCCATCTGCGGGGGCACGGCGCGGGATCTGCTCGACCGGCCGCGGCGTCGTAGTGTCGGGACGTGTTCATCGACGGGGAATGGGACGAGGCGGCATCGGGGGCGACGTTCGAGGTCACCGACCCGGCGACGGGGGACGTCATCGGACGCATCCCCGACGGCGACGCCTCCGATGCCGAGCGGGCGATCGCCGCGGCACACGACGCGTTCGAGACGTGGTCGTCGACGACCGCCCATCAGCGCGCCGACCTGCTCTACCGAGCATGGGAGCTCATGCGGGAGCGGTCCGGTGCGCTCGCCGAACTGATGACCCGAGAGCAGGGCAAGCCGCTCAGGGCGAGCCGCGCCGAGGTCGACTACGCAGCCGACTTCCTCCGCTTCTACGCCGAGGAGGCGACGCGGGTCGAAGGTGCGTGGCTCCCGTCGGCACGGCCCGACCAGCGCTTCCTCGTCCTGCGCCAACCGGTCGGCGTCGTCGCGATGGTGACCCCGTGGAACTACCCGATCTCGATGCTCACCCGCAAGATGGCCCCGGCACTGGCGGCCGGGTGCACCCTGGTGCTGAAGCCGGCGGAGGCGACACCGCTCTGCGCCCGAGCCGTGTTCGACATCTTCGCCGAGGCCGGCACCCCGGACGGTGTGGTCAACCTGGTCACCGCACTCGATCCGGGCCCCATCGGCGAGGTGTTCACCATCGATCCACGGGTCGACAAGCTGACGTTCACCGGCTCCACGCCCGTCGGGCGGATGCTGGCCGGTCGGGCCGGGAGCCAACTCAAGCGGATCTCGGTCGAGCTCGGCGGCCACGCCCCCTTCGTCGTGTTCCCCGACGCCGATCCGGTCCGAGCGGCCAAGGGAGCGGCCGCACTCAAGTTCCTGAACGCCGGCCAGGCGTGCATCAGCCCGAACCGCCTGTACGTCCACGCCGGCCAGCACGACGCCTTCGTCGAGACGCTCGTCGAGCGGGTCGGGCGGGTGAAGGCCGGCAACGGCTTCGACGACGGCGTCGGCGTCGGGCCGCTGGTCAACCAGGCCGCGGTCGACAAGGTGGCCGACCAGGTCGACGACGCCGTGTCGCTCGGCGCCGACGCGCTCGTCGGCGGCACCCGACTGACCGACGCCCCGTTCGATGCGGGTCACTTCTACGCCCCGACCCTGCTCG
>CBFCWS010000031.1:0-14473 GCA_965601765.1 uncultured Ilumatobacter sp.
GTACCCGGAGCCGCTCACAGGAGCCTCACCGGGCTGGTCATCGTGCAGGTCCGCGGGTCGGTCGCCGCGTCACCGACCACTCACCGACCGCTCACCGGCCCTGGTCACCGGCCCTGGTCAGCGCGGTCGCAGCGCCGGGCGACGCCGATGCTCGGGTCGCGCTTCCGCCCACCGCCGTGAAGGGCCCCACCGCCGACGTGGACATGTCGCTCGAGGTGATCGCCGGGCCGGCGACCGGCACCGTCGTGCCCGTCCGGGACGGGACGGTCGTCGGGCGGGTGGGGAAGGGGGCGATCGCCGACGCCGCGATCGAGCTCCACCACGTCGTGCTGCGCCCGGCACCCGCCGGCGTGTCGGTCGTGCAGCTCGCCGGACGGTCGCGGGTGCTCGCCGACCGGGTGCCCGTCGGCGGGACCGCCGTGCTGAGGGTCGGGAGCGAGCTCGAGATCGGCAACTCGCGCTGTCGGCTCGTCGCCGCCGAACAGCCGGTGGGGGAGCCGGTCGGATGCGTCCCCGACGCGGCGCGATCGGTGCGGGCCGGCGAGTGCGTCGATGCCGCGGCGTTCGAGCGGGCGTGTCGGCGGGCCGCCGCCGCCCAGCTCCCGGCGGTGCCCGACGTCGTGCTGGGCATCACCCGCGTCCGCGTCGATCTCGACGTCGACGGCGACGGGTGGGCGAGCGACTTCCGGTGGCTCGCCGCCTACGAGCGTGCGATCGTCGTCGACCGCACCGTGGGGGTCGATCGCACCGCCCGGCGCGTGGTCGTCGTCGTGGATCCGCACGACCTGGGTGGCGCCCCGCGGGCGATCGCCGCCGAGGTCGACGCGGCCGCGGCCGCCCTCGTCGACCGTCTGGGTGCGTCCGGGATCCCGACGACGCGCACCGATGCCGCGCGTGGGCCCCGCGCCCCCGGCGACGTCGTCGTCGAGGTGCTCCCGGGGTGGCGCGCCGCCGTCGACGTCGACGGTGTGCGTTCGACGGTGCACCTCACGGTGCCGGCGGGGCCACCGGTCGTTCGTCGCTCAGCAGGTACCGCGGTCCGGTGCCCAGCGACGACGCCACGTCGTCGGGGTTCCACAGCCCGCACGACGACAACGACAGGCACCCGCACCCGATGCAGCCGTCGAGCTGGTCGCGCAGCCGTGTCAGGACGGCGATCCGCTCCTCGAGCATCGGGTGCCATGCCGACGCGAGCCGTTCCCAGTCGCGCGCGGTCGGCGTGCGCCCGTCGGGCAGCGATGCGAGGGCCGCCCCGATCTCGTCGAGCGACACGCCGACACGCTGGGCGGTGCGGATGAAGCTCACTCGCCTGATGACGTCGGGCGCGTACCGGCGATGGCCCGACGAGTTGCGCTCCGACGAGATCAGCCCCTCGGCCTCGTAGAAGCGCAGTGCCGACGTCGCCAGCCCGGTGCGGGCCGCGACCTCCCCGATCGAGAACCGCTTGACCTCAACCATGCTTGAAGTTCTACCGTCGTCGGCATGACAACCGCCGAGACGACCACGACCGCGACGATCCCGCCGACCGACGCGCCTCGCCCGACGGTGGTCGGCACGATCGACGAGCTCGCGGTCGGGGCGATGCGGATGGTGACGGTCGAGGGGCATCGCGTCTGCCTGGTCCGCACGAGCGAGGGCGTGTTCGCCCTCGACCAGGCGTGCCCGCACGAGGGGTACGGCCTGACGACCGGTCAGCTCGACGGCGACGTCGTCACCTGCGCGTGGCACAACTGGAAGTTCCGGGTCAGCGACGGCCGCTGCGTGCTCGGCGAGGAGGACGTCCGGTCGCACTCGGTCGACGTCGCCGACGACGGGACGCTGTCGGTCGTCCTCAGCCGTCCCGATCCGGCCGACGAGCGGGAGCGGCTGACCGCGAGCCTGCGACGGGGGATCGAGCGGCAGTACGTCGGACAGATGGCACGCGACGTGGTCCGCCTCCTGCGAGCCGACGCCCACCCCGGCGAGCTGATCTGGGAGGCGGTCGCGTACGGCGCCCCGCGTGCCGAGTTCGGATGGGGCCACTCGATCGCGTCGCTCACCGACTGCCTCGGGATGATCGACCGGTACGGCGACGACGACCGCGCCCTCCCGATCGTGCAGGCGATCGCCGGCGTCGCCGAGTCGGAGCGCGGCTACCCCGTCCGCCCGCTGCCCGATCCCGCGACGCCCGACGGCGATCCGCGGGCGGCGTTCCGCAGTGCCGTCGAGGGGGAGCGGATGGCGGAGGCGCAGGGGATCGTCCGGGGTGCGATCGCCGAGGGCGCCGACGCCGCCGCGCTCCGGCCCTGGTTCGTCGACGTCGTCGCCGACCACCACCTCTCCTACGGCCACGGCGCGATCTACTCCCAGAAGGCGTTCCAGCTGCTCGACCGCATCGGTTGGGATCGCGCCGACACCGTCCTGCCCCACCTCGTGCCGACCCTCGTCTACGGCACGCGCGAAGACACCCTGCCGTACATGCGGCGCTTCCACCGCGGGGTCGCCGAGCTCGACCTCGTCGCGCTGGCGGAAGCGGCGAACGAACCTTCGGCGGGTTGGGTCGACGACGGTCGCCTCCTCGCCGCGCTGCTCGGCTCGGATCGCGGCGAGCCGGCCCTCGCGGCCGGTGCGGCGATCGCGGCGGGAGCGTCGCTCGACGATGTGCTCGACGTCGTCACCCTCGCCGTGAGCGAGCGGATGCTGCGCTACGACACCGACGGCGAGTTCGACTTCCACGACGACTTCGGCTGGCTCGACATCACCCACGGGATGACCTACGCGAACGCGGTGCGCTGGCTCCTCGCCCACACGAGCCCGGGGACCGCTCCCCGGACCGCCGAGGTGACCGCCGCGGTGACCGCCGAGGTGACCGCCGACCACGTCCGCCTCGTGCTCTGGACGGTGTTCCTCGCGCACTGGACCGGACGCCACGAGTGGCACACCCGGGTCGGGCCCCGCGCCGAGATCGAGCCACGCTCGACCGACCTGGTCGCCTACGGCGACTCGCTCCAGCACGAAGCGCTCCTCGACGGGACGACCGCGTTCATCGTCCACGCCCACGCGATCAAGACCAGCGTCGCGGCGACCGAGGAGTCCGTCCGCCTCGGGGTCCCCACGCCGCTCGACGCAGCTGCCCGGTTCCTCGCGGCACCCAAGCTCGAGCGGTTCGTCGCGTCGACGGTCACCCGGTCGATCGACTTCCTGTCGGGCCGGGCCCCACGGGACTGACCCACCGCCTCGCCGTCAGCTCGGCGGGCCGAGCGCGATCCGTTCGATCGCGCCGTACGACCTCGCCTCGTGGGTGATCGCGACGTCGGGTGGCGCCGACCCACCGCCCGGGTTGAACCAGCAGGTCGCGATGCCGGCGGCGTTGGCGCCGCGCATGTCCGACGAGATCGAGTCGCCGATCATCAGTGCGCTCGAGCGCGCGGCACCGTTCAGCGCGGCGAAGGTGACGTCGAAGATCGCCGGGTCGGGCTTGGCGACGCCGACCTCCCCCGAGACGACGATTGCGTCGAAGTAGCGGTCGAGCCCGAGCCGGTCGATGCGGGTGCGCTGCACGTCGCTCAGGCCGTTGGTGACGAGCGCCAGGGTGGCGCGCGCGTGCAACGCGTCGAGCAGTTCCAGTGCGCCGTCGAACAGCTCGGCCCGGTGGGCGAACGCCCAGACGAAGGCGTCGGCCATCCGGGCGGCGTCGACGTCGGCGCCGAGCTCGCCGGCGAAGCGCTCGAACCGGGCCGTTCGCACCTCGGTGGCGCGCATCTCGCCGGCCTCGACCGCCGCCCACATCGAGCGGTTGATCGTGCGATAGCGCTCGAAGGACCCCGCCGGGTCGTCGAGACCCACCACCGCGCAGGCGTGGTGGTACGCGGCGACCTCCGCTGCGTCGGTGTCGAGGAGCGTGTGGTCGAGGTCGACGAGCAGCGTGCCGTAGCCGCGCCGGCTCACGCGTCGTCCGTCTCGGGACCGGTGTCGTCGTCGGGCTCGATGACGAAGTCGCCGCGGAACTCCTTCGGCATCGCCTTGTCGGCGTACTTCGACCAGTTCTCCTGGAGGCTGCTGATCAGCTGCGACACGAACAGCGGCGACATGTTGACGCGCTGGACGAGGACCCCGGAACGGGCCCGCCCGGCGTCGTCGAAGTCGCAGCGCAGGAAGTCGATGGTGAACTCGTGGGGGGAGTGCCGGACCGCGGCGGCGTTGGCCCACACCCCGCCGAGCTGGTCCGGCTGCGTCTGAATCTTCATCCACCCATCATGTCGGATCCGGAGGCGTCGGCGTCCGCGTCCGGCGGGGGCGGCAGGCCCATCGGGTTCGGGAACGGGATGACGCCCGAGTCGACGACCGCCTCGGCGGCGTCGGCGAGCTGCCGGGTCAGCATCTCGATCTCGCGTCCATCGAGCGCCCGATCGATCGGAGCGGCCGCCAGCTCGTCGGTCGCGAGCTCGATCCGCGCCCGCATCGCACGGCCGGCATCGGTCAGCCGCCCGTCGGCGACCAGGCCGCCCTCGACGAGTCGGGCAGCCGCCTCGCTCCATCTCTCGTCGGACCAGCCGCGGTTGGGCTGCAGCACGTCGTGTGGCGTCGCGTGCTCCGCGGCGTGGAGCTGGTGCGCGCTCGGGCCGTCGAGCCCCTCGGCGACGAGGGTGGCGACGTGGCCGTCGCCGCGATGCTCGCGCAGGGTCGTGGCCAGCTGCCACAGCCGCTCGACCGGGTCGTCGCGCGGGTCCGTGGCGGCGTTGGCGGCGAACATCGGACGCCCGAGCGGGTCGCCGGCGTCGACCACGGCGGCGAGCGGCGCGTTGCACCCGGCCGCCGTCCGCTCGATGTCCGGTACCCGGTTCCGGAGCGCCAGTGCGGCCGCCCGGGCACGCACCTCGCACAGCGATTCCGGTGACGCGTACGACCAGGCGTCCGGGACGGACCGCCGGACCATCGCCGGCGAGAAGTTCGCGAAGATCGCCTCGACGGCGCCGGGGCCGACGCGGCCGAGCGGTGCCGCCCGGAAGCCGAAGTAGCCCATCCAGAACCCGCGCAGCCCGGCGTCCGTGGCGGCGGCGTGCGACTCGGGCGCGAAGTACGTCACCGCGTGCAGCGTCTCGAGGGGTCGCCAGAGCGAGCGTGCGCGGTGCTCGGCCATCAGGCGAGCAGGTCGCCGGCGACGCGCTCCCAGAGCTGCGTGGTGAGGCGCAGGCTCTCGACGTCGACGCGCTCGTCGTGACCGTGGAAGCGGAGGCTGAACTCGCCGGGGTCGACGATCGGGCTGAACAGCCCCGCCCCGTACGACACCGCGCCGAGCTCGCGGAAGATGCGGGCGTCGGTGAACCCGACGGTGAACTGGGGGTTGAGCCGGGCGTCGGGGAACGGCACGTCGACGGCCCGCTGGAGGGCGTCCCAGAGCGGGGTGTCGGTGCGGCTCATCGAGGCGGGGTCGTCCATCAGGATCTCGACGTCGAGGCGCTCGAAGGTGTCGTCGCCGAGCGCGGTGCGCAGATGGGCCTCGACCTCCTCGGTGGTGTCACCGGGCATCGTCCGGATGTCGACGTCGAGATCGACGACATCGGGGATGACGTTCGTCTTCGGCCGCCCGACGGTGCCGACGACGTTCGGCGAGAACGTCGTGTGCGTGCAGGCGTGGAGGAACCGCTGGCTCCCGGGATCGGGGAGATCGGCGAGGAGGTCGTCGATCGCGTCCTCGTCGACGAGCGCCGCGGCGAGATCGTCGTCGACGCCGAGCGCGGCGACCTGGCCTCGCCACAGCTCGTGGAACCGTGGCGCCGGCCGGTAGTCGGCGAGCCGCGACACGACCTTGGACGCCGTGACGAGTGCGTTGTCGGACCCGAACGGCATCGACCCGTGGCCGGGGGTGCCGCGCACGCGCAGCCGCCGCCAGGCGACACCCTTCTCACCGACCATGACGCCGATCGTGCGCGCCTCGTCGGTCCCGCCGTGGAGGCCGCCCGATTCGGTGAGCACATAGTCGCAGCGGATCGCGTCGGGGTGCTCGTCCGCGACCCACCGGGCACCGTGGGCGCTGCCCGCCTCCTCGTCGGCGACGGCGAAGTAGAGCAGATCGCCCCGCAACCGTTCCCGGCCCGACGCGATCCGACGGAACGCGACCGCCATCGACGACGTCAGGTTCAACATGTCGATCGCGCCGCGTCCCCACACCTCGTCGTGACCGTCGGGTGATCGGATGATCTCGCCGCCGAACGGATCCTCTCGCCAGCCCGCGGGGTTGACGGGCACGACGTCGGTGTGGCCCATCAGGCACAGCGAGGGGGCGGTCGGGTCGGTGCCGGGCAACCGGGCGACGAACGACGCACGCCCGGGCACGGGCTCCCAGCGCTCGACGTCGACGCCCGGCACCTCGACGACGGACTGGAGCAGGTCGGCGTTGCGCGTCTCGTGCCCGGACTCGCGGGTCCCGTCGTTCACGCACTCGTTGCGGATCAGTGCCTGCAGCAGCTCGACGGTCGCCTCGGTCGGATCCCCTCCGCGCTCGCTCACACCCCCCATAGTCGCGCATGGTGCCAGGCCCCCCCCCCCCCCCGCGACTGGTCAGAGGCGGAGGTAGGTGGTCGTGGCGGTGGCGGCTCGGCGGCCGTCGGGGAGCATCAGGTCGATCTGGCCGAAGGTCAGCGTCCTGCCCGGCCTGGTCGCCCACGCCTCGAAGGTGACCTCGCCGACGTCGGCCGGCACGGCGCGCTCGAACGACGTGTGGAGTTGGACGGTCGTGAAGTGGTGGTCGCGATCCCGGTCGAGCGACATCATGACGAACACCATCCCGGTGTCCATGCCGGCCATGATCGCCTGGCCGCACAGCACACCGCCGCCGTGGGCCAACCGCGGCACGACCGGCAGGACGAAGTGCACCCGCCCGGGCTCGGCGCGGACGATGCGCAGATCGAGGTCGTGGATCATCGGCGCGCCACCCTCGGCGAACCAGTCGGCGATCGTCGTCGCCAGCCCGGGGTCGTGGTTCACGCGGTGTCCGTCGCGGCGACCGATTCGAGGCCGAGCTCGGTCACCGAGACGTCACGCATCTCGACCTTGCGGACCTTGCCGGTGACCGTCATCGGGAACTCCTCGACGAGCTTGACGTAGCGCGGCACCTTGTAGTGGGCGATCCGGCCCTGGCAGAACTCGCGCACGTCGTCGACCGACATCGGAGCGGCGCCCGGGCGGAGCTTGATCCACGCCATCAGCTCCTCGCCGTACTTGACGTCGGGCACGCCGATCACCTGCACGTCCTCGACGTCGGGATGCGTGTAGAGGAACTCCTCGATCTCGCGGGGATAGATGTTCTCGCCGCCCCGGATCACCATGTCCTTGATGCGGCCGACGATCTTGCAGTAGCCGTCCTCGTCCATCTCGGCGAGGTCGCCGGTGTGCATCCACCCGTCGGCGTCGATCGCCTCGGCCGTCTTGGCGTCGTCGTTCCAGTAGCCGGTCATCACCGAGTAGCCCCGGGTGCAGAACTCGCCGGCGACGCCGCGCTCGACCGTCTCGCCGGTCTCCGCGTCGGCGATGCGGATCTCGACGTGCGGGTGGGCGCGCCCGACCGTGGCGGTGCGGTGGTGGAGCGAGTCGTCGAGCAGGGTCTGGGTCGACACCGGCGACGTCTCGGTCATGCCGTAGCAGATCGTCACCTCGCGCATGTTCATCTGGTCGACGCATTGCTTCATCACCTCGACCGGGCACGGCGACCCGGCCATCACCCCGGTGCGCAGCGACGACAGGTCGTACGAGGCGAAGTCGGGGTGACCGAGCTCGGCGATGAACATCGTCGGCACCCCGTACAGCGACGTGCAGCGCTCGGCCTGCACCGCCTCGAGGACGGCCTGCGGCTCGAACGCATCGCTCGGGATGACCATCGTGGCGCCGTGCGAGGTGCAGCCGAGGTTGCCCATCACCATCCCGAAGCAGTGGTAGAAGGGCACGGGGATGCAGATCCTGTCCTCGTGGGTGATGCCCTGCAGCTCGGTCGTGAAGTACCCGTTGTTCAAGATGTTGCGGTGGGTGAGCGTCGCACCCTTCGGGAACCCGGTCGTGCCCGACGTGTACTGGATGTTGATCGGCTCGTCGGCGTCGAGACCGTCACGGATCGCGTCGAGCTCGCCGGCGCCGACCGAGGGCTGGTCGTCGACGAGGGCGTTCCACTCGTCGCTCCAGAAGAACACCGCCCGTTCGAGTGCGGGACACTCGTCGCGCACGGCGGCGACCATCTCGACGTAGTTCGAGGTCTTGAACTCCGGCGACGCGATCACCCACCGGCACCCGGACTGGTTGAGGGCGTAGGCGAGCTCGTGGGTCCGGTAGGCGGGGTTGACGTTGACGAGGATGACCCCGAGCTCGGCGGTCGCGTACTGGACGAGCGTCCACTCGGCGTAGTTCGGTGCCCAGAGCCCGACCCGGTCGCCCTTGCGCAGGCCGGCGTCGTGCAGGTTGCCGGCGAGACGCCGCACGCGGTCGCCGAACTCGTCGTAGGTCCAGCGGATGTCCTGGTGGCGCGAGACGAGCGCCGTGTTGGCGCCGTGCGCCGCGATCGTGCGAGCCAGATCGGCCGGGATCGTGTCGTCGAGCAGTGCGACGTCGGTCGGTCCGTGTTCGTGTGCCGGGGTCCCCATGGGGCGCGATCGTAGGCGCGCGGCTCGGCGAACCGCTCCTCGACGAACCGCTCCTCGACAGGTGCTCAGTCGCGGACGAACACGTGCCACTGCTCGTTGTTGCCCGAGGCGCCGATCAGGGCGGCCACGAGGATGCCGAGCGGCAGCGTGCCCCAGTACGACAGCCCGAGGCCGAGGTTGCCCAGGAAGAGCATCAACAGCCACGTCGCCGGGAACGTGACGATCAGCGCGAACAGCAAGATGATCGCGATCGACACGACGAAACCCATCAGGTTCTTGATCATGCGCGTCACCCTACGGCCGCGACGACGGGCGATCGCGGACGCCGAGCGGGTGACCCGAGCGGGTGACACGGCCGTGGCGCAGCCGGGTGTGGCGGGTGCGCCACGCGGCCCGCCCGAGGTCAGGACTCGGCGAGCTCCTTGACCCCGGCGATCGTGGCCGACATCGACTCGCGGTGGCGCTGCATCCGGCGCTCGACGATCTGCTCCTCGCGATCGGGTCGGCGGTCGATCGCCATGGTCAGGCCGCTCGCCGCGGTCCCCATGCGGCACCACTGCTCGAGGACGACACCGGCTCCGGCCGGGGTCGATGCGGTCGGGGTGATCGTGAAGCGCCACCAGGCGACCGGGTCGGACGGGTCCTCGACGACCCACTCGAGCAGATGGCCGGGCTCGCAGCGGGTCACCGTGCACGTCACCGTCCACTCGACGTCGCCGCGCCGGTTGTGGCCGTGGAACCTGGCCCCCGGTGCCGGCCCGGTCGCGCCGTCGAGCCACTCGCCGCCCCGGAACTCGTCGGAGAAGCGGGCGGGCAGGTCGATGTCGGCGACGAAGCGCCACACGGTGTCGGCGTCGGCGGCGATCTCGATCGAGGCGGATTCGGTCGGGCCGTCTGCCAGTCGCACGCCCCGACGGTACCCGCGCGGCCCAACCCGCTCCCACGCGGAACGGGCGACGCCGCGCACCGTCCGCGAGAATCGGCCGAATGGCAACCACGCGGCCCGGCCCGGTTCTCGTCACCGGGGCGAACTCCGGAATCGGGCTGGCGAGCGTGCTGCGGTTCGCCGCTCGCGGCTGGGAGACCTACGGCACCGTCCGGTCGCGTTCGAAGGCGGCCGCGCTGCGTCGAGCGGCGAGCGCGGCCGGCGTCGCCGACCTCGTCCACGCACTCGTGCTCGACGTCTCGGACTCCGACGCGGTGCGCGCACGATGGCCGCGGCTGCCCGACTTCCACGCGGTCGTGAACAACGCCGGCTACTCCGAGCTCGGCGCCGTCGAGGAGGTGACGCCGGAACAGGCGCTCGATCAGCTCGGCGTCAACCTGGTCGCGCCTGCGCTGATCGCGGGTCTCGCACTGCCGGCGATGCGCGAGCGAGGCGACGGGCGGATCGTGATGGTGTCCTCGATCGCGGGACGGCTGGCCGTGCTGCCGCTGAACGCGTGGTACCACGCGTCCAAGTTCGGACTCGAAGCGCTGTCCGACGTGCTGCGGATGGAGGTCGCCGGGTTCGGCGTGAAGGTGTCGATCGTCGAACCGGGCTTCTTCAAGACCGGGATCGGGCCGCGGGCGCACGCCGTCGCCGACGCCCGTCTCGGCGCCGGCGACTCCCCGTACGCCGTCGCGTACGAGCGCTCCGGCACGGTGCTCGACGCGATCGAAGCCGTGGCGCCCCCGCCCGACCGCGTCGCCCGGACGATCGCGTCCGCGGTCGAGAGCTCGCGGCCGCGCCGGCGCTACCTCGTCGGCACCGACGCCCACGCCCTCACCGCGCTCGACTGGGTGGTGCCCCGCCAGGTCGTCGACGTCGCCGCACGCCTCGCGAGCGGGCTCGGCACGACCGACCCCCGGGCGAGCTGACGGGGCGCCGGAGGGCCGCGGCGCCACGAGCTCCGATGACGAGCGAGGACGGGTGACTACGCCGCGAGGACGCCGTCGGTGATGTGGACGGTGCGATCGCAGTACTCGGTGATCCGCACGTCGTGGGTGACGACGATCGCCGCGGTCCCACGCGACTTCATCTCGGAGCGGATCAGCTCCATGACCTGCTGGCCGAGCTCGGTGTCGAGCGCCGACGTCGGCTCGTCGAACAGCACCAGCTCCGGCTCGTTCATCAACGAGCGCCCGATCGCGACCCGCTGCTTCTGACCTCCCGACAGCTGGCCGGGCAGGTTCTTGGATCGATCGGTCAGGCCGAGCTCGGCGAGCAGGCGGTCGGCCCGCTCGCGAGCGGGACGGCCCTCGCGCCGCCCCATCTCGTCGACGACCAGCAGGTTCTCGCGGGCGTTGAGGAACGGGACGAGGTTGACCGACTGGAACACGAATCCCACCTGACTCTGCCGGAAGGTCGTCAGCTGGCGATCGTTGTAGTCGGTGATCTCCTCGCCGCCCACGACGACCGATCCCTCCGTTGCCGACAGGATGCCGCCGGCGATCGAGCAGAGGGTGGTCTTGCCGGAGCCCGACGGCCCGACCAGTGCGACCATCTCGTCGGCACCGACGGTCAACGTCGCGTGGTCGAGCGCGACGACCTCGCTGTCGCCGACGGCATACACCTTGCGGACGTCGGTCATGTGCAGTGCGGGTGCGGTCACGGGATCAACCTCCGAGCGCCGAGGCGGGATCGATGCGGAGCACGCGGCGCAGCGAGAACGCGCAGCCGACGATCGCTGCGATCAGCAGCAGCACCGTGCTGGTGAGGATGCGGGGGAGCGAGACGAAGAGCGGGATCGAGCCGGGCGGGACGACGAGATCGAGCACGACGACGGCCACGCCGGCCACGACGGCGGCGATCGACGTCACGACGACCGCCTGGACGACCAGCCCGCCGAAGATCGTGGTCGATCGGGCGCCGATCGCCTTCAGGACGCCGTACAGCGCCGTGCGCTCGACGGTGAGCAGTGCGAAGAACAGCGCGATCACGACGAGCGCGATCACCACGGTCACGCCGAGGATCTGGTTGAAGGTGGCCTGCTGCTCGGTGACGCCGGGGATCGCGTCGATCGCGTCGGGGATCGAGAAGGCCTCGACGCCGGACCCGACCGTGTCGTCGATCCGTCGGGCGAGCACGTCGTCGTCGACCGACCCGTCGCTGGTCACGAGGATCGCCTGGAACACGTCGTCGGCCAGGGCGGCGTCGGGCCGGTTGAGATCGAGGACCTCGTGCCAGGTGTCGGCGTTGGCCCACAAGCCACCCTGGCCGTTGAACGCCGTGTCGGCGACGAAGCCGACGACCGTGATCGGCGTGCGGGCCGGACCGACGAGCAGCTCGTCGCCGAGCTCGACGCCGTCGGCCTCGAGCACCTCGTCGGCGTACGCCTCGCCGTCGCCCGGCGGCTCGGGGACGCCCTCGGGCGGTATCTCGTAGCCCCAGACGGCGGTGTTCGCGAGATCGCGCGGCCCGTTGCCGGGGACGCGGGCGCCGAGGAGGACCACACCCAGCCCGCCGGTGCCGTCGACCCCGTCGACCGCGGCGATCTCGGCCCGCGTCGACGGTTCGATGCGCGATCGCAGGAACGAGGCCTGCGCTGCCTCGGAGTAGACGATCGCCGCTCCCTGCTGTGCGCGGACGGCGCCGGTGGAGTTGCGGATCAGCCCGTCGAGCAGGCTGCCGAGGAACATCAGCAGGATCGCGATCAGGGTGAGGATGACCGCCGCCGTCGTGAAGCGGCCGGGTCGTCGGCGGAGCTCTCGGAGCGCGAGCCTCATCGGTTGGCGCCCCCGGTGGTCGCCTCGACCGGATCGATGCGGAGCACGCGTCGCGCCGACAGCAGGGACGACCCGACGCCCAGGACCGCCAGCACGATCGCCCAGAACACGACGGCTGCCGTCTCGAAGCGCAGGGGGATGCCGCCGAGGCGAAGCTGTGAGACCGGTGTGTACGCCGCGAGGCCGATCGCGAACCCGGCCGCGACGATGATCGCCGCCTGGATGAGCAGCGCCGCCACCAGCCGCTTCGCCGGCGCGCCGATCGCGCGCAGGAGCGTGAGGGCACCGGCCTTCTGGAAGGTGACGATCAGGAAGAACAGACCGGTCACGCACGGGATCACCAGGCCGTACAGCAGGAAGATGATCTGGAACGACTGGCGGACCTGCGACACGCCGGGTGTCTCGTCGGCGGCGTCCTGCCGGGTGAGCGCGTCGAGGTCGGTCGAGATGTCGTTGATCGCGGTGACGGTTGAGTCGGGGGACTCACCGTCGGCCGGGGCGACGGCGAGGACGTTCGGGAGCGGTTGCCCGGCGTCGGGGTTGGTCGACTGCACCGTGGCGACGTAGTCGTCGTAGTCGACGAAGAGCGTGGGCCCGGCGTTGAGCTGGACGTCCCGGGCGAGCCCGACCACCGTGATCTCGAGGCCGCCGGGTCGTACGACGACCGTGTCGCCGATGTCGAACCCCGAGTCGGCGTCGGCGTCGCTCGCCACGGCCTCGAACGGCGAGCTCGGGTACTCGCCCGCGACGAGCTCGCTGGGCGCCCCGAGATCGGGGTCGTCGTAGCCGATCATCGACGTGTCGAAGCGTTCGCCGTCCGCGACCTCGATCGTGAACGTGCCCTGCCCGATGCGGCCGACCTCGCCGGCGGCGGGTTCGTTGCGGACCGCCTGCTCGAGGTCCGGGGTGATGATGCTGCCCTGGAGGACGCGCTGGCCGTCGACGGCGTACACCAGCACCGGTGCCGACTGGTTGCGGATCGCGCCGACGAAGGAGGTGAGGAGGCCGTTCTGGAGCGACTGTTGGAAGAGGATCAGGAACACCAGCATCCCGATCGCAGCGATGAGCAGCCCGAAGCGCACCTTGGCGCGAGCCATCTCCTTCAACGCCAGGAACACCGTGCGGAGTCTGCCATCGCGCGGTCGATCGCGCCCAGCGCGTCGCCGATCCCGCGAGGCGTCCCTCGAACGCGGCGGGGGTTCGTGCCGGGCCGCTCGTTCCGCGTGCATCGTTCCGTGTGCATCGTGCCGTATGGATCCTGCCGCGGAGCGCAGCGCATACGCTGTGGGCCGTGGTGTCGAGCTCTGATCACCCGATCCTCGAGATCACCCAGATCAACCGCACCCCGCTGTACGTGTCGCTGCGGGGCCCGCTCGAGCTCGGACGCGAGTGCGACGGGATCCTGGTGGCCGATCCACAGGTGTCGAGGCGCCACCTCCTGCTCGAGCTCGCTCCCGACGGTGACGTCATCGCGACCGATCTCGGGAGCACCAACGGATCGACGATGAACGGTGTCGCGCTCCGCAACCCGACACCGCTGCGGATCGGCAGCATCATCAGATGCGGCGAGACCACGATCCGTCTCGAGGTCTCGAGGAAGGCCGAACGCACCTCGGCCGGTGGCCGACCCATCGAACGGCCGGACGCCGCCGCGCCGCATGTCTCGCCACGACCGGTGTCCACCGGCCCGGCGCCCGATCCCCCGACCACCGATCAGCCGGTCACCGATCGTCGGACGGCCGCTCGCCCGACCACGGTGCAACCGGTCACCGACCGCGCGCCGGGTGACCGTCCGGTCACCGATCGCCCGACGGCTGTTCCACCGGTTCCGCGTCGCCGGGCGACCGATCGTCCGCGCACCGATCAACCGGTCGCCGAACGGCGGGTCACCGACCGACCCGACAGCGATCGACCCGACAGCGATCGACCCGACACCGACCGACCCGACGCCGATCGACCCGACACCGACCGACCCGACACGACTCGGGCGCCGGGTGATCGTCCGGTCACCGGTCGTCCGACGGCTGATCCACCGGCCACCGGTCGTCGGGCGACCGATCGTCCGGCCACCGATCCACCCGCCACCGATCCGCCGGCCATTGATCCATCGGTCACCGATCCACCGGTCACCGATCCACCCGCCACCGGTCGTCGGG
>CBFCWS010000032.1:0-14434 GCA_965601765.1 uncultured Ilumatobacter sp.
ATCGACCGGGCGCCCGGGATCGCGCCGAGGTTCCATCGTTCGCGGACGTCGCGGATGTCGATGACCGTCGTCGCGCCGGCCTCGAGCTCGGCCTGCAGCTCGGCGACCCCGATCTCTTCGATGCGACTGCGGGCGTCGGCGACCATGTCGTGCACCGTGCGCCGCCTCATCTCCGGTGACATCTCAGACCTCGAGGCTGCCGCGCAGGATCGACCGGCCGGAGTGGGCGGGATCGCCGTCCCGCGGCTCGATGCTGATGTCGACGACCGAGTACCGATCGGTGTCGTAGCCGGCGGGGACCGCGAAGCGGTCGCCGTCGATCGTCCCGAGCGACACCAGCGACGCGACCGACCCGTCGGGGGCCGGCTCGATCAGCCAGAGCTCCAGATCGGCGTCGTCGAGGTCGGCCGGGAGGTCGGCGTCGGCGAGCACGACCGTCTGTTCGTCGGTGAGCTCGGCGGTGGCGGCGGCCGAGGCGCCGAGCTCGTCGAACCCGGGTTGGAAGGTGAGCTGGGCCGTGGCGACCGTGTCGGGTCCGGACGCCTGTTGCACGACCACGACCGCGCCGGCGACCGCGAGCACCGTCGCGGCGGCGAGCCCGATGACCCACGACGATGCCCGACTGCGGTGGACCGGTCGCCGATCGGTGGCGCGGACGGGTTCGACGTGGTCGGCGCCGTCGCCCGGTCGCTCGGCCGACAGCGAGCGCTCGATGCCGGCCCAGACCGATGCGGGTGGCGGGATCTGGTCGAGGTCGACGGGTTCGAGCTCGCGGAGGCGGCGGTCGAGGCCGGCGAGATCGGCGTCGAGGAGGAAGTCGTCAGCCATGGTGTGGTCCCAGGTGATGCGGTTCGATGTGGTCACGGAGGCGGCGCAGGCCGCGTCGGATGTGGCTCTTGACCGTGCCCAGTGGGGTGCCAGTGCGGTCGGAGATCTGTTGATGGGTGAGGTCGTGGACGTACGCGAGCTCGATGTACCCGCGCGCCGGCTCGCCGATGTGGCGCAGGGAGTCGGCCAGCACGAGGCGGTCGGCGAGGCCGTCGACGTCGCGCTCGGCGGCGGGACCGTGATCGAGCACCCCGATCTCCGTCTCGTCCGCCCGGCGGTCGGCGTGCCGACGCTCGTGGCGAAGGTGGTCGATGATGCGTCGCCTGGTGATCCCGACCAGCCAGGCGCCCAGGGCACCTCGCTCGGGGTCGAACTGATCGCGGCCGCGCCACGCGCTGAGGAACACCTCCTGGGTGACGTCGTGAGCGGCGTCGGCGCCGAGCGAGCGACGGCACAGCGTGTAGACGAGCGTGGCGTGCTCGCGGTAGACGTCGTGGAGGTCGGCCGTCCCGTCGCGGAACGCGCGATCGAGGGGCGCCGGAGCCGAGGGCGTACGCGCTGGCACGCCCCGAATGTATCGGGGCGGTGCCGGCAACGGCATCGCAGGCCGGCTCGGGGCGCTCAGTGGGATGGACATCGGTTCGGTGATCTTCGTGTGGTCACGGTTGGTGGAGACGGGACGGCGACCCGGGGGGCAGGTCGCCGTCCCGTCTCGAGGCATCGATTGACGATGCGGGGTCGGTTCAGCTCGACGGCGGGATCAGGACGGCGTCGATGACGTGGATCACGCCGTTGCTGGCGTCGACGTCGACGGCCGTGACGGTCGCGTCGTTCACCATCACGGTCTCGCCGTCGACGGAGATCTGGACGGGTGCGCCGTTGACGGTCTCGACCTCCTGGCCGTCGAGGGTGACGACGGTCTCGGCGAGGACCTCGCCGGGTACGACGTGGTACGTCAGGATCGCCGTGAGCGTCTCGGTGTCGGCGAGGAGCTCATCGGCGGTGATGCCGAGATCGGCGAGCGCAGCCTCGAACGCCTCGTCGGTCGGAGCGAATACGGTGAATTCGTCGTCGCCCGAGAGCGTCTCGACGAGGCCGGCGGCCTCGACCGCTGCGACCAGCGTGGTGAACGACCCGGCCTCGACGGCGACGTCGACGATCGTGCCGGTCTCGGCCATCTCGTCGCCGTCCTCGGCCGCGGGTTCCTCGGCGGCGGTCTCCTCGGTTGCGGGCTCCTCGTCGGCGTCGTCGTTGCCGTCGTCGCCGCAGGCGGCGAGGGTCAACGCCGCTGCAGCGGCGAGAGCGGTGAATCGGGTGGTGGATCGGGTACGCATGCTGGGGGGACCTCTCTGTTCACGTACGGGGGGTTTCGGATATCACTACGGACCGCGAGCGGCCCACGGATGCATACCCGGCGTGATTTCGGGCTGAAACACGAGAATCCGCCGGCCTGACTCGGCACGCGGTCGGTTCGTCGGTGCAACGGCGAGTCAGACGCCGGACGACGCTTCTCGTGGTCCAGCAGACCGGTCGGACGATCCCCCGCCGAGGCGACATCGATCGGTCGCCGGCTCCCGCACGCGACGCCGGCGGCGATCGTCGAGCACCCTCGGCAGGATTCGAACCTGCGCACACGGCTCCGGAGGCCGATGCTCTATCCCCTGAGCTACGAGGGCGGGGTCGTCATCACTGGCGACGTGTCGAATCTAGCGGCGACGGCACCCCGTGCGACGCCCCGGCCGTCGGCGACGCCGTCCGGGGCACTGTCAGGCGGCGGCGTGCTCGAGGGCCTTGGCGGCCCGTAGCAGTTCGAGGTCGCCGCGCGGGGATCCGATCAGCTGCGCGCCGACCGGCAGTCCGGCGTCGGTCGTCCCGGCCGGGAGCGACATCGCCGGGAGTTGCAGCGCGGTGATCCGCGAGCACGAGCGCATCCACGTCAGGTATCGATCCATCGTCACGCCGGCGACCTCGGTCGGGTACTCCCACTCGACCGGGAACGGGCTCAGCTGCGTCACCGGCCCGACCAGCAGGTCGACCTCGTCGAAGAAGGCGACCGCCCGCCGCCACAGGACCGCGAGGTGCGCGATCGCGGCCGCGACCTGCTGCTGGTCGAGGCACCGGCCACGGGCCAGCTCGTCCCGGACGGTCGCCTTGACCTCGGCCGTACGGTCGCCCAGTCGTGAGATCGGACCGTTCGCGACGTCCCACGACCTGATGGTCTCGAAGCACTCGTCGGCGCCGGCGAAGTCGGGCTCGGCGTCGACGACCGTCCAGCCGAGGCGCTCGATGCGGGCGCGGAGGCTGTGGAGGGCGGCGGTGACGTCGCGCTCGACGGGGAGGCCGCCGAGATCGTCGCTCCACGCGACGCGCACGGGTCGGTCCGCGGGATCGATCCTCGCCGGCACCGCGAGACCGCGGCATGCGGGATCGCGCCGGTCGGGGCGCGCGAGGACCCCGAACAGGAGGGCGGCGTCGTCGACCGTGCGGGCCATCGGCCCGGCCACGCCGAGCCGGACGTACGGGTTGCCGGGACCGAGGTCGGGTACCACACCGAGCGACGGACGGAAGCCGACCACGCCGTTCCAGGCCGCCGGGTTGCGCAGCGATCCGCCGAAGTCGCTCCCGTCGGCGACGGCGACCATGTGCGTGGCGAGCGCCGCAGCGGCTCCACCGGACGATCCTCCCGAGCTGCGAGACGGGTCGTGGGGGTTGCGCGTCACCCCGTAGACCGGGTTGAACGTGTGCGATCCCTTGCCGAACTCCGGGGTGTTCGTCTTGGCGATCGCCACCACCCCGGCGGCGGTCATCCGCTCGACGAGCAGCGAGTCGGCGCGCGGGCGGTGGCCGGCGAACACCGGTGAGCCGTAGGTCGTCGGGAAGTCGGCGGTCTCGGTCAGATCCTTGTGCGCGGTCACGAGGCCTGCGAGCGGGCCGGGGTCGTTCCCCGCCGCGATCGCGGCGTCGACGGCTGCGGCCCGCCGGCGACCGACGTCGGGATCGACGGCGACCAGCGCGTTGATCTCGCCGTTGCGTCGATCGACGGCGTCGAGGTGCGCGTCGAGGAGCTCGGCGGCGCTGATCTCGCGTCGTCGCAGCAGTGCGACCTGTTCGTGCGCGTCGAGCTCGTTGGCGTCGGTCACGCGCCCACTGTCGCGAAGCGCCGCCCGGGTCACGCAACCGAGTGTCCGACCGGCCGAACGGTCCGCCAGAATGGCCGCGTGGCCGCACCCATCACCGTCGTGTCCGACCTGCTCCGACCGGTCGTCGCCGAGATCACCGGGCTCGACCCGGCCGACGTCGACCCGGTCGTGCGCCCGTCCGATCGCGCCGACGCCCAGGTCAACGGTGCCCTCCCGCTCGCCAAGCGGCTCGGCCGCAACCCGCGTGAGATCGCCCAGCAGATCGTCGACGCAGGAGTGCTCGACGACGTGTGCTCGTCGGTCGAGATCGCCGGTCCGGGCTTCATCAACCTCGTGTTCTCGGAGCTGTTCCTGTCGGCACAGCTCGCCGAGGTGGCCGCCGACGACCGCCTCGGCGTGCCGCCGGCCGAGCCGTCCCGGCGGGTCGTGGTCGACTACTCGGCTCCCAACGTCGCCAAGGAGATGCACGCCGGACATCTCCGCTCCACGGTCATCGGCGACGCACTGGTACGCCTGCTCGCCTTCGTCGGCCACGACGTCATCCGCGAGAACCACATCGGCGACTGGGGCCGGCCGTTCGGAATGTTGATCGAGCACCTCCTCGACATCGGTGAGGACGTCGCGGCGGCCGGCATGGCCCAGGGCGATCTCGACGGGTTCTACAAGGCCGCGAACGCGAAGTTCGACGAGTCACCCGCGTTCGCCGAGCGGGCGCGCGATCGGGTCGTGCTGCTGCAGGCCCGCGATCCCGAGACGATGGCGATCTGGGAGCGGTTGGTCGACATGTCGAACGACTACTTCAACCGGGTCTACGGCAAGCTCGACGTGCTGCTCACCGATGGCGACCTGATGGGGGAGAGCCGGTACGAGCCCGTGATGCCGGGCGCCTACGACCGGCTCGTCGACGCCGGCCTCGTCGAGCAGTCCGACGGCGCCGAGGTCGTGTTCCCGCCGGGGTTCGCGAACCGCGACAACGAACCGCTCCCGCTGATCGTGAGGTCGTCGGCCGGTGCGTTCATGTACGCGACGAGCGATCTCGCGTGCGTGCTCGATCGGGTCGAGCGGCTCGACGCCGACCTGCTGCTGTACGTGGTCGGCGCCCCGCAGGCGCAGCACTTCCAGATGGTGTTCGCGGTGGCCGAGATGGCGGGTTGGCTGCGACCACCCCGTGAGGCGATCCACGTCGCGTTCGGCAGCGTGCTCGGCGACGATCGCAAGATGCTCCGCAGCCGAACCGGCGACGCCGTCAAGTTGGTCGAGCTGCTCGACGGCGCAGTCGAGCGTGCCGCCGCAGCCGTCGCCGAGAAGAACCCCGACCTCGACGACGAGTCGGCGGCCGAGATCGCCCGCATGGTCGGGATCGGTGCGGTCAAGTACGCCGACCTGTCCACCGACCGCATCAAGGACTACGTCTTCGACTGGGACCGCATGCTCGCCTTCGACGGCAACACCGGGCCGTACCTCCAGTACGCACACGCCAGGATCTGCTCGATCTTCCGGCGCGCCGAGGTGGAGCGGACCGACGTCCGCGGCATCCCGGTCCATCCGACCGAGCCGCAGGAGCGCGCCCTGGCGCAGCGTCTGCTCGCCTACCCGACGGCGATCGACGACACGCTCGCCACGTACTCGCCGCACAAGCTCGGCAACTACCTGTTCGACCTGGCGCAGGACTTCACCGCGTTCTACGAGCACTGCCCGGTCGTGCGCGCCGAGGAGCCGGTCAGGGCGAGCCGGCTGGCGATGTGCGATCTGACGGCTCGGACGCTCGAGCACGGCTTGGGCATGCTCGGCATCCAGGCGCCGGAGACGATGTGAGCGCGCTCCCGGGCCACCTCCTCTCCGACACCGCCGCGCTCGGGGTCGACGGGTGGCTCAACGTCGGAGGGTGCTCGGTGCGCGACCTCGCCGCCGAGTTCGGGACCCCGCTGTTCGTGTACGACGAGGCCCACCTGCGCGCCCGGTGCCAGGAGGCGGTCGCCGCCTTCGGCCTGCGCCGTGCCGTCTACGCCTCGAAGGCGTTCTCGTGTCGCGCGATGGCGTGGCTGGCCTACGAGGAGGGGCTGCGGCTCGACGTCGCGAGCGGTGGCGAGCTGCACGTGGCGCTGTCGGCGGGCGTCCCGGCGGCGGCCTGCGTGTTCCACGGCAACAACAAGTCCGAGGCCGAGCTGAGGGAGGCGTTGCTCGCCGGTGTCGGACGGGTCGTCGTCGACTCCTTCGACGAGCTCGACCGCCTCGACCGCCTGGCGGTCGAGGATCTCGGCCCGATACCCGAGGTGCTGCTGCGGATCACGCCCGGCGTCTACGCCCACACCCACGAGTACGTCTCGACCGGGCAGGACGACTCGAAGTTCGGTTTCAACCTCGCCAACGGGGATGCGGCGCACGCCGTCGACCGCGCGAACGCGGCCACGTCGGTCGAGCTGGTCGGCGTCCACTGCCACATCGGCTCGAACGTCTTCGAGGCGTCGAGCTTCGCCCGCGCCGCAGAGGTGATGGCCGAGTTCGCCAATCCGCTCGGGTTGCCGGAGCTGATCCTCGGCGGGGGGCTCGGCGTGCCGTACGTGACCGGCGAGGAGGCGCCGACGATCACCCAGTGGGGACACGTCGTCGGCGACGCGTGCGCGGCCCTGGGCGTCCGGGCCGAGGTGAGCGTCGAGCCCGGCCGGGCGATCGTCGCCGCGGCCGCGATGACCGTGTACTCGGTCGGCACGATCAAGCGCATCCCCGGCGTGCGCACGTACATCGCCGTCGACGGCGGGATGAGCGACAACCCGCGGCCGGTCCTGTACGGCTCCGGCTACGAGTCGTTCCTGCCGCGCTCCCCGTTCGCCGAGCGCGATCTCCCGGCCCGCCTCGTCGGCAAGCACTGCGAGTCGGGCGACGTGCTGCTGTTCGAGGCGCAGGTCCCCGGCGACGTCGCCGTGGGCGACCTGCTCGCCACGCCGGTCACCGGCGCCTACGGCCGGTCGATGGGTTCCAACTACAACGTGATCCCGCGACCCCCGGTCGTGTTCGTCGCCGACGGCGACGCCCGCCCCGTCATCCGCCGGGAGACCTACGACGACCTCCTCGCCACCGACCTCGCCTGACGCCCCCGTCGCGCATGGTGCCAGGCACCATGCGCGACATCGCGCTGTCACACCCGGGCGCGACGATCCGATGCATGGGCAGACCGCGACGAATCGTGCGACAGGACGGGTTCTTCCACGTGATGAACCGGGGGGTCGATCGCCAGCCGATCTTCATCGACGATGCCGACCGTGTCGACTTCGGTGCGGTGCTCGGCCGAGCGGCGATCGACAACGCGGTGGCCGTGCACGCGTACTGCTTGATGCGAAACCACTTCCACCTCATCGTGGAGTGCCCCGACGGTGGGCTGTCGTCGTTCGTCCACCAGCTGACGGCGACGCACGCCCGTCATGTCAACGACCGTCACGGTCGCGACGGCCCGCTCTATCGCGGGCGATTCAAGAGCCTCGTGATCGACGACGACGGCTACCTGCTCGCAGCAGTCCGGTACGTGCACCGCAACCCTGCACCCGACGGACCGCCCGACCGCTTCGAGCGGTACCGCTGGTCGAGCCATCGCACGTATCTCCAGCATCGTCGTCAGCCCCCGTGGCTGCGCACCGATCTCGTGCTCGGTCTGCACGGCGACGATCTCGCCTGCTACCGCGAGTTCACCGCAGCGGCTGCTGCCGGCGCCCTGCCGATCGGGCCGGCGCTCGAGCTGGCGACGGTCGAGCACGCCGACTCGCTCGACCGGTCGCCGAAGGGGGTGGAGCGAAGCGTCGCACTGGCGCTCGTCCAGTCCGGCGTCTGGCCGCCGGCCGCGCTGGCACCGCTCGGGCTCTCGTTCGGAAGCGAACGTCGTCGTCGACAGGCAACGTGGCGTGCCGCTCGCACCGTCCGGGCCGACCCGGTCCTCACCGGGATCGCCGATCGCGCTGCCCGCCTGGCAGCCTGACGCCCCACGTCGCGCATGGTGCCTGGCACCATGCGCGACCACCATGCGCGACGTCAGCGGCGGGTGAGGTAGGCGTGGCTGGCGGCTCGGGATTCGTCGTCGAGGAGAGCGGCGACCAGCGTGTCGGCGTCGCCGGCGCTGTGGGCGGTGCCGGCGATGTCGTCCATCACGGCGTCGACGTGCTGCATGGTGTCGCGCACGGCGAACCAGGGCTGGGCGGCGATGCGCTCCGCCAGCGCCTCCGCGGCCGCGATCAGCTCGTCGTCGTCGACCACCCGATTGAGGAACCGCAGACCCATCGCCTCGTCGGCGCCGAAGGGTCGACAGGTCAACACGAGCTCCTTGGTGATCGCGGGCCCGAGCTCACGAACGAGTCGGGGAATGCCACCCCACGCGAGCGGAATGCCGAGATCGACCTCGGGAATCGAGAACCGGGCCGAGGACGACGCGACGCGCAGATCGCAGGCGGCGGCGAGGACGAGGCCGCCCCCGACGCAGTGCCCGTGCACGGCCGCGATCGTGAGCGGACGGACATCGCCGAGCGCGTCGGCCGCCCGGCGCCCGATGTCGGCACCCTCGCGGCCCGGCTGTCCGCTCAGCCGCCGGAAGTCGTCGAGGTCGAATCCGGCCGAGAACGCTCGTCCCTCGCCACGGACGACGACCGTGCGGACGTGCTCGGCATCGTCGAGCCAGCGACAGGCCTCGATGAGCTCGCCGAGCAGCTCGAACGACAGCGCGTTCAACCGGCCGGGACGGTCGAGGACGAGCGCGGCGGTCCCGGGTGCCGAACCCTCCTCGACCCGGACCGTCGACCAATTGGGGAGCTCCATGTCCCTCAGCCAATCACCCAGCTCGACGCTCGCCCGCACCGGAGGCTCGAACGTCGGGTGGCCCCTACGCTGTCGGAGATGTCCAACCGGCTCATCGAGCACCTCACGCGGGGCCGAGCGATCCGCGGCGTCCGCGCGGTGATCGACCAGACGTCGCCGAAGCGGCGACGCGCCGATCGGAGGCGCACCGCTCCCGAGGGGGTATTGACGATCGAGTACTCGCCGGACCTCGACGGCGATCCCGACCCCGGGGAGATCGTCTGGACGAGGGTTCCCTTCGAGGACGATCCCACGCAGGGCAAGGACCGCCCGGTCGCTGTGGTCGGCCGGCGGGGCGATCGCCTCGTCGCGGTTCCCCTCACCACCAAGCGATCCGGGCGCGAGGTGCAGGTGGCGGTCGGCACGGGCGCATGGGACGCCCGGCGCCGTGCGTCGTACGCGCGCGTCGACAGGATGCTCGACATCGATCCCGACGACATGCGACGCGAGGGAGCGGTGCTCGACCCGCGCACGTTCGATCGCGTCGTGGCCGCGGTCGAGAAGCACCACGACGTCCACCGCGTGTCGCGAATGGTGCCTGGCACCAATCGCGACACGTAGCCTTTCGGGGTGACTTCACGGATCATCCGGATCGGCCTGCTCGGCTGCGGCAACGTCGGCGGGGCGTTCGTCCCGCTGGTGGAGCAGCAGCACGACCACATCGAGGCTCGTACCGGGCTCTCGTTGGAGATCACGCGGGTGGCCGTGCGCAACCTCGCCCGCGATCGTGGTGTCACGCTGGCCGACGGCGTGCTCACGCGGGACGCCCACGATGTCGTCGTCGACCCGGACATCGATCTGGTCGTCGAGGTGATCGGCGGGATCGAACCGGCGCGGGAGCTCATCGCGGACGCCCTGCGCGCCGGCAAGCCGGTCGTCACCGGCAACAAGGAGCTGCTCGCCAACGTCGGCGGCGAGCTGTTCGCGCTCGCCGACGAGCTCGGTGTCGATCTGCTCTTCGAAGCGGCCGTCGCAGGTGGGATCCCGCTGATCCGGCCGCTTCGGGAGAGTCTCCGGGGCGAGCCGATCAGTCGCGTGCTCGGGATCCTGAACGGCACGACCAACTACATCCTCACCAAGATGACCGAGGACGGCGCCGAGTACGGCGAGGCGCTCGCCGAGGCCCAGGAGCTCGGGTACGCCGAGCGGGACCCGACGGCCGACGTCGAGGGATACGACGCCGGCGCCAAGGCGGCGATCATCGCGACGATCGCGTTCGGCTCCAAGGTCGTCGCCGGCGACGTGTACCACGAGGGGATCAGCGGGGTCACCGCCGCCGACATCGGTGTCGCGCGCCGCCTCGGGTACGTGGTCAAGCTGCTCGGCATCGCGGAGCGCGATCCCGGGACCGGGGAGATCGCGGTGCGGGTCCACCCGGCGATGGTGCCCCTCCACCACCCGCTGGCGAGCGTGCGGGAGAGCTTCAACGCGGTGTTCGTCGAGGGCGGGGCGGTCGGTCAGCTGATGTTCTACGGGCGTGGCGCCGGCGGTGCGCCGACGGCGTCGGCGGTCCTCGGCGACGTCATCGACGCGGCGATCAATCTCGACAAGGGGACGCACGGCTCGATCGGCACCTTCGGCCGCGCAACGATCAGGGGCATCGACGAGACCAGCGCCGAGTACCTGATCGGGCTCGACGTCGCCGACGAGCCCGGCGTCCTCCACGAGGTCACCGGGGCGTTCGCCGATCGCGGCGTGAGCATCCGGGCCGCCGAGCAGGAGGGCATCGGCGACGAGGCCCGACTCGTCTTCATCACCCACGAAGCCCGCGAAGCCGACGTCCAGGCGACCGTGCGCACACTGCGCGACCTCGAGGTCGTGCGCAACGTCGGCGGGTTCATCCGCGTCATCGGGGAGTGACGATGCGGTACGTGTCGACCCGCGGCCGGGCGCCCGAGCTCGGCTTCTCCGACACGTTGCTCGCCGGGCTCGCGACCGACGGCGGGCTGTACGTGCCGGCCGTGTGGCCGACCCTGCCCGACCTCCCGCTCGCCGCCGACTACGAGGCGGTCGCGGCCGCCGTGATCGCACCGTTCGTCGGGGGCGAGATCCCGAGTGGCGCGCTCGCTGCGATGATCGACGAGGCGTACGCCACGTTCCGTCACCCGGCGGTCGCGCCGCTCGTCCAGATCGACGACCACCACTACTTGCTCGAGCTGTTCCACGGCCCGACGCTGGCCTTCAAGGACGTCGCGCTGCAGCTCGTCGGCCGGATGTTCGACCACGTGCTCGCCGAGCGGGGCGAGCACATCACCATCGTCGGGGCGACCAGCGGCGACACCGGTTCGGCGGCGATCGACGGCGTCCGCGGTTGCGAGCACGTCGACATCGTCATCCTCTACCCCGAGGGTCGCACCAGCGACGTCCAGCGGCGACAGATGACCACCGTCGACGCACCCAACGTCCACACCGTCGCCGTCGCCGGCACCTTCGACGACTGCCAGGACCTGGTGAAGGCGATGTTCGCCGACGAGCCGTTCCGCGACGAGCTGCGGCTCTCGGCGGTCAACTCGATCAACTGGGCGCGCGTCATGGCGCAGATCGTCTACTACGTGACGGCGTCGCGCACCTTCGCCGAAGCGCCGTCGTTCTGCGTACCGACGGGCAACTTCGGCAACGTGCTCGCCGGTTGGGTCGCCCGCGAGATGGGCGCCCCGATCGACGACTTCGTCGTCGCGTCGAACCGCAACGACATCCTGACGCGGTTCATCCGCGACGACGACATGAGCATGCGGCCCGTCGAGGCGTCGCTGAGCCCGAGCATGGACATCCAGGTGTCGTCGAACTTCGAGCGCCTGCTGTTCGAGATGAACGGCCGCGACGGCGGGCTCACCGCGGGGCAGCTCGCCCGGTTCCGTGCAACAGGACGACTCGACATCGAGGCCGACCAGCGGCGCGAGTTCGTCACCGGCACGTTCCGTGCGGCGCGGTGCGACGACGACGAGACGCTCGCCGAGATCGCCCGCGTGCACGCCGAGACCGGCCTGCTCGTCGATCCGCACACCGCCACCGCGACGTCGGCGATCCGATCGCTCGGTGCGGAGCGGCCGACGATCACGCTGGCGACCGCGCACCCCGCGAAGTTCCCCGACGCCGTCGAGCGCGCGACGGGCATCAGGCCGCCGCTGCCGCCGGCGCTCGCCGATCTGCACGACCGGCCCGAACACATCGTGCGGGCGGCAGCCGACCTCGGCGAGATCCAGGGCTTCGTCCGCTCCGTCGCCCGGATCGCCTCGTGACGCGCTCGGGGGCAATGGTTGCGACTGGTGGGTCGTCGTCGATAACGTGCAAGCACCTGGGGAATTCCCGGGTCGCAATCGGTCGACTCGGTCTCGTTCTGCTCCGCTGTCAGCGGTGGGCGTGCTCACGGCGGGCCCGGACGAACGGCTCGACGTCGATGTCGACACACCGTGCCGAGACCACTCGGCCGTCTCGAACCCGATGCGAACATCCGTGACCGCCGGCGGCTCGGCCGCACATCACGCAACCCCCGTCCCGCTGGGAAAGAAGGTCATCATGGCCGCACAAGCACTCGAACAGTCCGCCCTCGAACAGAAGGACAAGGCGCAGCTCGTCCAGATCGCCGATGCGCTCGGCGTCAAGACGAACAGCCGCTCGAAGAAGGCCGACATCATCGGACAGATCCTGGAGCGCGCCGGAGGCGCCGCCGGCAACGGCAGCCGTCCCTCCGATCCGGCGCCTGCCACCGCCGAGACGTCGCCGTCGGGCGATGCGGCCCCCGACGCGCCATCCGCCGAGGGGACCGACGGCGGGTCGTCCGAGCCGCAGCGCTCGTCGACCGCGCCGGACGCCGGTGCGCCCGACGACGACGAGCCGAAGGCAGAGTGGGAGCTCGCGCTCGACGCCGACGCATCGTCGGCCGATGCGAGCGGCGGGGCTGCACCGGCCGGTGTCCCCAAGGATGGCGGCGACAAGGATGGCGGCGACAAGGATGGCGGCGACAAGGAGAGCGGCGACCAGCGCGACGCCAAGCCGGCGTCCCAGCAGGGCGCGACGGCGCGCGAGGATCGCCCGCAGCGCAACGACCAGGATCGGCGCGACGGCAACCGTCAACCGCAGCGCAACGATCAACGCGCCGAGGGCGACGGGGAGAGCCGGTCGAAGCGGCGTCGTCGCCGGCGCAAGAAGGGCGGTGGTGGCGTCGGCAACGAGGGTCCGCAGGGCGACGACCGCGAGCTTCTCGACGATGACGACGACGCCCCGGTGTCGAACGACCCGGTGCGGGTCGAGGGCTACCTCGACATGCGCGACGAGGGCTACGGCTTCCTGCGGGTGAACAACTACCTCGCGTCGAAGAGCGACTCGTACCTGCCGGTCAAGATGTCGCGGCAGTACGGGCTCCGCAAGGGTGACCACGTGGTCGGCATGTCGCGCCCGGCCGGGCGCAACGAGAAGAACCCGGCGATGCTCGAGATCTACTCGGTCAACGGCCGGCCACCGGAGGAAGCCAAGAGGCGGCGCCGCTTCGAGGATCTCACGGCGCTGTTCCCGGACGAGAAGCTGCCGATGGAGGACCCCTCGGATCCGGCCAACATGACCGCCCGGATCATCGATCTGGTGTCACCGATCGGCAAGGGGCAGCGCGGGCTGATCGTGTCGCCGCCCAAGGCCGGCAAGACGACGATCATGAAGACGATCGCAGCGTCGATCGAGAAGAACGCTCCCGACTGCAAGCTGATCGTCCTGCTCATCGACGAGCGCCCCGAGGAGGTCACCGACATGCGGCGCCTCGTGGGCGGCGAGGTCATCGCCTCGACGTTCGACAAGCCGAGCGATCAGCACACGCAGATCGCCGAGATGGCGATCGAGAAGGCCAAGCGCCTGGTCGAGTACGGCGAGGACGTCGTCGTCATGCTCGACGGCATCACCCGCCTCAGCCGGGCCTACAACCTCGCGGCTCCCGCGAGCGGTCGCATCCTCTCGGGCGGCATCGACGCGGGCGCCCTCTACCCGCCCAAGCGGTTCTTCGGTGCCGCCCGCAACGTCGAGGAGGGCGGGTCGCTCACCATCCTCGCGACGGCGCTCGTCGAGACCAACAGCCGGATGGACGAGGCGGTGTTCGAGGAGTTCAAGGGCACCGGCAACATGGAGCTGCGTCTCGACCGCCGTCTCGCCGAACGCCGGATCTACCCGGCGATCGACGTCGACGCGTCGAGCACCCGGCACGAGGAGCTGCTCTTCGATCGCAAGCAGCTCCAGATGGTGTGGAAGCTGCGACGGGTTCTCTCCGGCCTCGCCGCCGACGGCAACGCCGCCCCCGGCCTCGAGCTGCTGGTCGACCGCCTGAAGACCTTCCGCAACAACGACGACTTCCTCATGGAGATCGCCAAGCAGCCCGGCATGTAGGGCCGCGGCCGTCCGGGAATGGATCGGGGTTGTACCCGGTAACATGAAGAGTCCGATTTCGCAGGAGCCAGCCATGAAGACCGACATCCACCCCTCCTATGACGACGTGACCGTGAAGTGCTCGTGCGGCAACACGTTCACCACCAAGTCGACCAAGCCGGGCGAGCAGCTGCTCGAGCTCTGCAACGAGTGCCATCCCTTCTACACGGGCAAGCAGAAGCTCGTCGACTCCGGTGGCCGCGTCGAGCGCTTCAACAAGCGCT
>CBFCWS010000033.1:0-14227 GCA_965601765.1 uncultured Ilumatobacter sp.
ACCTACGCCCACGGCGGGGTCAGCGCGCTGCTGCTCGACCAGATCATGGGCTACGCGGCGGCCGCTGCCGGTCACCCCGGGGTCACCGGCCGGCTGGAGGTGCGCTACCGGGCCGCAGTCCCGCTCGGCAGGCCCTTGCGGCTGGAGGCCCGCCTGATCGACGTGCTCGGCGTCCGGGCGACGATCCGCGGGTCGATCGGCCTCGACGCAGACTCCGCCAGCCCCCTGGTCGAGGCCGAGGGACGGTTCCTCACGCTCCGCCCGGAGCAGTCGGCCCGCCTGTTCGGCGACACCGTCGACAGGAGCTGAGGAACGCGGCCGCGGGGCCGCCGTGCCGCGCGGCCCGATCGCAGAACGGCGCGGGCATGGCCGTGCGCGATGCGCGCCAGGTTCGAGCCGACGCTCGTCGACATGGTCCCCCACCACGACGGCGAGCCCGTCCCGGGGCGCCAGGTCGCGTTGGCGGCACGGCGGCTGCGACGCCCCGGCGGACCGACAGCGTGCTTCGACCCGATCGCCGTTCAGTCGCCACCGCGGAGCGGGTCCGGCGCCGTGGTGATGTTGGTCGACTGCAGCGATCAGAGCCGGCCGGGGGCTGAGATGGTCGTCGGGCTGCCTGCGGTCCCGTCGTGCTCGCCCAGCTCGGTCGAGCGCGACGCGACGTACCAGCGACGTCACGCCCGCCGGGTTCAGTCGGCCTGGGGTACCGCTTCGGCCTGGGGCGCCGCTCCCGTCGAAGCCGGCTCGGGCGCCGGCGCGGTCTGGGAAGCCGGCTCGGCCGGCGCCGCAGCCGCCTTCTTCTTCTTGGGCGGCGGGACCCCGACGGCCGGCGCGGGGTCGGCCTCCTTGGGCCAGCGCCGGCGGCTCACGATCGACAGCATCCGCAGCAGCTTCATCGCCTTCTCGTCGGTCTGAGCCGGCTTCGACTCGATCACGCCGTCGGCGATCATCCGCTCGATCACCTCTTCACCGAGCTCGGTGCGCACGATCGTCAGCGTCCAGTCGTTGTCCTCCCCGATGCCTCCGGTGGCGATGTCGGAGTGCTCGGCCGCGAAGTCGGGGCAGGACTTGCAGCCTTCCCGGGTCCAGGCGTGGCACTCCTTGAGGTCGATCTCGTGGTACGACCCGTCGTTCATCCAGATCTGGAAGACGCCCTTGATGTTCATCTTCTTCATGTCCTGCTTCTCGAGGCCGTACTTGTCCTCGAAGAGCTCCTTGAAGATGGCGTCGTCGAACGTCTTGGAGCAGAGCAGACCGATGTTGAACAGGAACGGCTTCGCGACCTTGCCCGCCTTGCGGTCCCACATCACCGGCGGCGACGAGGTCTGGCAGCCCATCCCGACGAGGGCGAGCCGCTCGTAGCCCTTCTCCCTCGCCTCGGGGAGCGCGAGCGGGTTCGCACAGTACGTGTAGCGCGAGCCGGCGGTCGCGAGGATCTCCTCCCGGGTCGACACCACCATCGGCTTGGCCTTCCAGGCGTCGTCGTCCTCGACGCCCGACACGAGCGCCGCGTCGACGTAGTCGTTCTCGCGCAGCCACAGCAGCATCGCCGATACGAAGCCGCCGTCCTGGCCCATGTCGTGCACGGTCTTCTCGCTCGCTCGGGTGAGGAGCAGCTGGCGCCAGATGCCCGACATCTCGTCGGGTTCGCGGACGCGCCCGAACAGGTGCATGTCGGCAGCCGGTTCCCAGGCCCGGAACCGCGGGCAGGCGCGGGTGCAGGTGGTGCAGCCGCCGCCCGAACCGAAGCCGTGGACGCAGTCGTCGAGCCCGAGCTCCTCCTCGAGGTGGAACGGGATGTACTTGCCCTCCTCGTGCTCGTAGCCGATCACGTCGTGCGGGCACGTGACCACGCAGCCCGCACAGCCGGTACAGAGGCCGGTCGTGATCACCTCGGCGTAGAGCTCCTTCCACTGAGCCGTCCAACGCTCGGGCTTGGCGGGGGCAGCCTCGGTCACGGTCATGTGCTCAACCTAGTTCGGCGGGGGTTGTCGCCGACAGCGTGACGGCGTAGACCTTCGAGGCGATGCCGTCGATCGACCTCCCCGACCACGAACCCGAGACGGCCTGGGTCGTCGCCCCCAGCCGGCTCGACGGGCGCGGCGTCTTCGCCGCTCGCGACCTCGCCCCCGACGAGCTGGTGCACACCGCACCCGTGCTCCTCATGTCGGACGACGACCACCAGCGGTTGCTCGACACCGCGATCGACGGGTACGTCTACGAGTGGTACGAGGGCGGCGTCGCCTTCGCGCTCGGCGTCGGGTCGCTCATCAACCACGATGCCGACCCGAACTGCCGCTACGAGCTGGCGGACGAAAGCGATCCCGCATGGCCCGCGATGACCTACCTCACGCGCCGCGCGGTCAAGGCCGGCGAGGAGCTGACCGTCGACTACCTGGGCGGCGAGGGCGAGCTCTGGTTCGAACCCTCCTGAGCCCGCCGTCGCCCGCCGCGCCCGGCCCCGACGTGCGACGCGACGAGCACGAGGAGCACCGCCACCATCCACGGGGCGTCGCCGGTCCGGGTGTACCACGTCGTGCCGGTGCGCCGGGGCACGGCTCGTTCGATCACCGCCTGCTCCGAGACGTCGGTCCGGTCGAACACGTCGCCGTCGGGTGACACGAACGCGCTGAACCCCGTCGGCGAGACCTGGACGACCCAGCGGCCCGTCTCCGCCGCACGCAGCTTCGACGACGCCACCTGCTGGGTCTGGAGGATCGTCCCGGTGTAGCTCGCACCGTTGGTCGGGTTGATGATGACGTCGGAGTCCGCCGCCGCCCGCGCCCGGTCGCCGAAGAAGACCTCCCACGAGATCACGACCCCGTACCGCGCCCCGTCGGGCGTCACGAGCACGGAATCGTCGCGGCCCGGCACCGCATCGCGCGGCAGCTGGTCGAGCGGGGCGCCGAGCGCCTCGAGGATGTCTCGGAGCGGCACGTACTCCCCGAACGGCACGATCCGCACCTTCTCGTACGAGTCGCCGATCGTCCCGTCCGGGAGGACGACGACCTGCGCGTTGACGAAGCCGTCCTGCCGCGGGTGCGCGGAGTAGGGCGCGTCGAGGGTGACCCCGACCAGCAACGGCACCCCGAGTCGCTCGGCCTCCGCTGCGACCTCGACCCTGACGTCGGAGTCGGCGAATGCCATCCGGTTCACGTCGATCCCGTTCTCCGGCCACACGACGACGTCGCGACCGGGATCGGGTTCGATCGTCGCGGTCGCGGCGAGCAGCCGCTCGGTCACCACCCGCGACGGCACGTCGAGCGCGCTGGTGCCCTGCTCGCCGCCCGCCTGCACCGCGGTGATCACCAACGACGAGGCGTCCAGATCGTCCCCCGTCGCAGCGAAGACCGCGACGCACAGCACCGCCGCGACCGCAACGGATGCGGCGTGCTCGGGTGTGCGCCACGGCGGACGGACCAGCCACCCGGCCGGACGCGGCCGTTCGCGACGCCGATCGACGAGCTGATCGCCGATCAGCGCACCCACCTGGAAGACGAACCAGGTGATCACGATCACGCCCCCGAACCGGGCCAGCGGCAGGAACCATCCGCCCGCCTGCGAGATGCCGAGCGAGGCGAGCGGGATCCCGCCGAACGGGGCGGCGAACCGACCCGCCTCGACCAGGGTGTGTGCCGCCGGTCGCCCGACCACCGCCCACCGCCCCGTCGGGGAGATCGCGGCCGCCAGGCCGTGCAGAGCGCTGAACAGGGCGGCTGCCACGAAGTAGCCGGGCACCGTCAGGAACCACATCCATCCCATGCCCATCAACATCCACGGCCCGGCGAACGAGGCGCCGATCAGCGCACGACGGCGTGGTCGCCCCGGATCGTCGCCCAGTGCGACGACGAGCAGCGTCGTGCCGACGAACGCCAGCGGCCACCATCCCCACGGCGGCAGCGACAGAGCCACGGCGAACCCGCCCAGGGACGCGAGCGCCGGTGCCCCCCAGCGGGCCGAGCGGGTGGTCGGGGTGCTGGTCGGGCTCAGGGGCCTGACGACGTCAGGCGACGAGGTCGGCAAAGACGACAATCCTCTGGGCGACCGAGCCGGGCGGGTGGCAGGCGAAGAGCGTCGCGGTGGGCGTGTCGGTCGGGTCGATGATCCAGATGGCGGTCGGCTCGACGATCCGGACCTCGCGCACGGCGTACACGTGCCGACCGGCATCGTCGTCGAACACGATCTCGTCGCCCGGGACCAGCTGGTCGACGTCGCGGAAGACCCGGTGGCCACTCGTGCGGTGGCCGCCCACGACGACGTTGCCGACCTGGCCGGGCAGCGCCGTGCCGGGCCAGTGCCCGGGGCCGAGATCGAGGGTGGGCAGGCGGATGCCGGAGTACATCTCCATCGACACGTCGAGCTTCGGGATCGAGATCGTACCGATCACCGGGGCGGCTTCGCTGGCACGTGGATCGGCCGGCGGCGCCATCGGCTGCGACGTCTGCTCGGCGTCACGAGCGATCGTCGTGGTCGGCGCCATCGTCGTGGTGGGCACGGCCGTCGTGGTGGGCGCTGCCGTCGTGGTGGGCGCCGCCGTCGTGCTGGTGGTCGTGGCGGGGGCGGCGGTGGTCGCCGGGGCGGCGCTCGCCGGTGGCGCGGTGGCCGTCACGGCGGCCGTCGTCGGCGCCGGAGCGATCGTCGTCGGAGGCGCCGTCACGGCAGTCGTCGTGGTGGTCGACGTCGTGCTGTCGGTGCTCTCGATCGCGTCGTCGCCGCTCGCGCCGCAGGCAGCGAGCGTCAGCAGTCCGGCCGCGAGCAGTGCCCCGGGGGTGACCGCTCGCGTGAACCCGCTTCGAACACCCACCGTCACAGTCTGTCAGACCACCCCGTGGATTGTCCCGCCGATGACCGCGGCGCGCTGACGATGACCCACCCGGCGCCGCGACCCGCCCGAGCCCGCGTCTGCATCGGTCGCGGGCCGCCCGCCCACCGACGCTCCCGCGTTCAGGAGACGCTCCCTGCGATCACGCGCTCGGCCGCCCGCCGAGCACTCGCGATGCACGCGGGGATGCCGATCCCGTGGTAGCTGGCCCCGGCGACCGCCACGGCGGGCGGGAGCTCGTCCTCGATCCTGGCGACGCGCTGGAGATGACCCGGGCGGTACTGCGGGAACGCGGCGGTCCAACGGGTGACCGCCGCCGCCTCGATCGCGAGGTCGGACGGACCGAGGTCGAGGTGATCGCGGACCTCGGCCCGGACCGCGTCGACGGCGTCGCGCTCGCCGATCCCGGCGGTCGGCAGCCCGTCGCGGCCGAGCGACACCCGCATCACCTCGACACCGTCGTCCGGGCGGAGGTGCGCCCACTTCTGCGACGCGAACGACACGGCGGTCACCAGCCGCTGCCGCGACTTCGGCACCAGGTAGCCACTGCGACCGCGGATCACCCGCTGCGCGGCCGCCGACGAGCGCACCGCGATCCGCACCATGACGATGTCGGCGGCGTCGATCGCACGCAGCGCGCTCGTGTCGTCGACGATCCCGTCGAGCAGCGCGGCGGTCACCGGCGCGGGCGTGGCGAACACGACGGCGTCGGCGTGCTCACCGTCGATCAGCCACCCACCCGTTCCTGCCGGCTCGATAAGCGTGGCCGGCCGGCCGGTGTGGATCTTCACGCCACGATCCGCTGCGTGCTGTGCCGTCGCCTCGACCAGCGCGCCCACGCCGGCGAGCGGGGCCGCGAAGATCGGACCGGACGCCGGCGGCGCAGCGGCGCGCGCCGACCGGCCACCGAGCAGCAGGCTGCGGTGGCGGTCGGCGAGCGCCCGCAGTTGCGGGACGGCTGCGAGGCTGGCGCGGTCGGTGTCGGTGGCGTAGATGCTCCCCACGAGCGCGTCGACGAGACGATCATGCACCTCGTCACCGAACCGTGCACGGACCAACCGGCCGATCGAGTCGCCGTGGTCGGTCGGCGGGAGCAACGGTTCGAGGCCGGCTCGCGCCTTGCCCCGCCACGACAGCAGCCCGGAGCGGGCGAACGAGCCGACACCCGCCGGGACGCCGAGCACGATGTCGGACGGCAGCGAGTGCAGCCCGTCGTGCCAAACCGCCGCGCGGGCGCCGGTCGGCGAGGTCAGCGCATCGCCGAGACCGGTGCGCTGCGCCAGTTCGACCGCAGCCGGCATCCGGACGAGGAAGGCGTCCGGGCCCTCGTCGACCGCCGGCAGGCCGGCGAACGGCGAGGTCGCGATCTTGCCACCGATCCGGTCGCTCGCCTCCCAGAGGTGGACCTCGGGGTCGATCCCGGAGGCAGCGTCCGAATCGAGCGCAGCGAGCGCGGCGGCGAGACCGGTGATCCCGCCACCGAGGATCGCGATGCGTGTCACGGCGCGATCTCGTGGATCCGGGCCGCGAGCGCACCCATCACCGCCGGGTCGTCGTTGACGCAGGCGGTGCGGTCGAAGGCGAGTCCGTGCCGCTCCGCGTGCTGGCGCGCCTCGATGTCGAGGTCGTAGAGCACCTCGAGGTGATCGGCGACGAAGCCGACCGCCGACACGATCACACCGCCGACGGCTCCGTCACGTTCGCCGCCCGCCGACTCTGCGTCGTCGGGGTCACCGCCGAGATCGGCGATGGCCTCGAGGACGTCGGGGCCGATCCACGGCTCGGGCGTGCGCCCGGCGCTCTGCCAGGCGATCTGCCAGTCGACGCCCTCGATCAGACCGACGCGCGCGGCCACCGCCTCGGCGGTCGCCCGGAGCTCGTCGGGGTAGGGGTCGCCGCCATCGATGATCCGCTGCGGCAGGGAGTGTGCGGTGAACAACACCCGTACCGTGCCGTCGACCTCGGCGCGCATCGAGGCGAGGCGGCACTCGAGGTCGGTCGCGAGGAAGTCGACGAACGCAGGCTCGACGGCCCACGAGTCCACGCCGACCACCTCGATGCCGTGCGGGCGCGCCGCCTCGGTCGCCCGGCCGAGGTACTGACCGATCGAGTACGACGAGTAGTGCGGCGCGAGCACTGCGCCGACGATCCGTGGGAACCCGGCGGCGGCGACCTCGTCGACGGCGGCCTCGATCATCGGTGCCGCGTGCTTGAGGCCGAGGGTCACGTGATAGCGGTCCGGGGCGATCCGATCGAGCTCAGCCTGCACGGCGTCGCGCTGGGCCTCGGTCAGCTCCGCGAGCGGTGACAACCCGCCGATCGCCGCGTAGCGATCGGTCAGCTCGGCGAGCGCCTCGTCGGTGGGCGGCCGCCCCCGCCGGATGTCGGTGTAGTACGGCAGGATCTCCTCGGGCGCACGCGGCGTCCCGTAGGCCATCAGCACGACGGCGACGCGATCGGCGTCGGGGGGGGCGGGGTCGGGGGTGGTCGTCATGTCGCTCGGGTGCTCTCGGGTGTCGGTCGGGGTGTTCGGTCGGAGTCGCGGTCGGAGTGGCGGTCGGGGTGCCCGGTCGGACGATCAGCCCGCGGTCTCGCCGTGCACGAGGTCGACGACCGCGGCGAGCACGTCGGGGTCGGTGTCGGGGTGCACGCCGTGGCCGAGGTTGAAGACGTGGGCCGGGTGCCCGGCGTTGTCGGCGAGCACCGCTCGCGTCCCGGCGAGCGCGGCGTCGGTACCGGCGAGGACGAGCGCGGGGTCGAGGTTGCCCTGCACCGGCGTGTCGGACCCGAGCCGCCGGCGGGCGTCGGCGATCGGCGTGCGCCAGTCGAGACCGATGACCGACGGACCGGCCGACCACATCGACGCGAGCAGATGGTCGCACCCGATCCCGAAGTGGATCGAGGGCACGCCCGGGTGCCGGTCGGCGAGCTCGGCGAAGACGCGCCGCGAGTGGGGCAGCACGTGGTGCTCGTAGTCGGCGACGCTCAGCGACCCGGCCCACGAGTCGAACAGCTGGAACGCTCCGGCACCGTGACGGAGCTGGGCGTCGATGAATGTGATCGCGCTGGTGGCCAGGCGGTCCATGACCCGGTGGAACAGGTCGGGCGCGTTGGCCATCATCGCCTTGGTGTGGTGGTAGGTGCGGCTCGGCGCTCCCTCGATGAGGTAGCTGCCGACCGTGAACGGCGCGCCGGCGAACGCGAGGAGCGGCACCTCGGCGGGCAGCTCGTCGACGAGCAGGTCGACCGTCGCGGTCACGTACTCGACGTCGTCGGCGTCGAGCGGCCGGAGGCGCCCGAGGTCGTCCTCCGTGCGGAGCGGATGGTCGGCGACCGGACCACGCCCGGGTTCGACGTCGATGCCGAACCCGACGGCGTGCGGCGGCACGACGATGTCGCTGTACAGCACGGCGGCGTCGACCCCGTATCGCCGGACCGGTTGCATCGTGATCTCCGCCGAGAGCTCCGGCTGCTTGATCGCATCGAGGATCGATCCCGAGCCTCGCACCGCCCGGTACTCGGGAAGGCTGCGCCCGGCCTGTCGCATGAACCAGACGGGCGTGCGGGTCGACGGCCGGCCGCCGGCGGCGTCGAGGAACGGCACCATCGGTTTGGCATCGACTTTCATCTCGTGTCCGGACGCTATCGGCGCCGATAGAGTTCATGGACCCCCTTTCTCGGTCGGGCCCGTCGTACCGGCCGCAACCGACACACGCATGACGCAGCACCATCCCGACATCGCAGCGGAACAGGCCCACATCGACCGGGCCTACCAGTGCCTCGACGAGAGCCGCCGGGCAGCCTGGGAGCTCCGGAAGCTCAGCGAGGCCGACCTGGGCGGCACCTTCCAGGCGCGGTTCGAACGCAACGCCTTCGACGAGGCGCTCCTCAAGCGCTTGGCCGACCTCGATCTCGGCAATGCCGCCCTCGTCTTCGGCCGCATCGATCGCCACGCCGGCGACGGACCGACCGACGAGCTCGAGACGTTCCACATCGGTCGCCTCGCGGTCGCCGACGCCGACGCCGAACCCGTGGTGATCGACTGGCGGGCCCCGGTGGCCGAGCCGTTCTACCGCGCCACTGGTCGCGAGGCGATGGGGCTCGCGCGCCGACGTCACTTCTCGATCGACGGTCGCACGCTGCTCGGCATCGAGGACGAGCTGTTCGGGGCCGGCCACCTCGGCGTCGGCCACGACGACGGCCTCGCCGAGTCGGCGGGGTCGGGCCTACGCGGTTACAGCACGCTGATCGCGTCGCTCGAGCGCGGCCGGACCGGGACGCTCGGCGACATCGTCGCGACGATCCAGGCCGAGCAGGACGAGATCATCCGGTCGCCACAGGCCGGCGTGCTCGTCGTCCAGGGCGGACCGGGCACCGGCAAGACGGTCGTGGCGCTCCACCGGGCGGCGTACCTGCTCTACACCCACCGCTTCCCGCTCGAAGACCAGGGCGTGCTCGTCATCGGGCCCAATCGGGTCTTCCTCCGGTACATCGAACAGGTGCTGCCCTCCCTCGGCGAGGCCGGCATCGCCGAGGTCGTGCTGGCCGACCTGATCCCCGGCGTCGAGTTCGCCCCGGCCGGTCACCGGGAGGCATCGGCGACCGAGCGCATCAAGGGCGACGCCCGCATGTCGGATCTGATCGACCAGGCGGTCAACGACCGCGAGCGACCGATCCGCGACGACGTCGTCGTCCCGTTCCGTTCCGGCTACGTCCGGTTGCGCACCGAGGAGACCAAACGCATCGTCGCCCAGGCGCGCCGCCGGTTCCGCCGGCACAACGCCGCCCGCCGGTTCGTCGAGGGCGAGGTGTGGTCGGCGATGGCGGCCACGTGGCGCCCGGGCGACGCCGACCCGTCCGAGATGCGCGACGAGCTCCGCCGCGTTCCCGAGGTGCGAGCGGCGCTCGAGTGGATGTGGCCGCTGCTCACACCGGCGCAGCTGCTGCACGACCTGTTCGGCTCGATGGCGCTGCTCCGCTCGGCGGCTCGTGGCGTGCTCGACGACCACGAGTACAAGGCGCTCCATCGTCAGCGCTCGGCCTCGGTCGACGACGTGCGCTGGACCAGTGCCGACGTCGCACTGCTCGACGACGCCCGCGAGGTCCTCGGTCCGATCCCGCGGCGGAACGGCAAGATCGACGAGAGCGACGAGATCCGAACCTTCGGTCACCTCGTGATCGACGAGGTCCAGGATCTCACCCCGATGCAGCTGAGGATGGCGGCGCGACGTTCGCTCAACGGCTCGATGACCATCGTCGGAGACATCGCCCAGGCGACGGGTCCGTTCGCGCCGTCCGACTGGGACGACGTGTTGGCGCACCTCCCCACTCGCAAGCCCGGCCGGACCGTCGGCTTGTCGGTCGGGTACCGGATCCCGTCACAGATCATGGAGCTCGCCAACAAGGTGATGGCCGCCGCCACGCCCGGTCTGCGCGAGCCCGTGTCCGTCCGCGTCGGCGAGGTGCCGCCGCAGATCGTCGAGGTGCCCGAACTGCTGCCCGGCATCGTCGACGAGGTCGCGCAGGTCCGCAGCGAGATGGCGCCGGGGTCGCTGGCGGTCGTCGCCGCCGACGAGCAGTGCGACGACATCTCCGCCGCCCTGTCGGCGGCCGGAGTCGAGCACGCGATGGCTGCGGCCGGGCTCGATCGCGACATCACGGTCGTGCCGGTGAGCGTGGTCAAGGGCCTGGAGCTCGATGCGGTCGTCGTGGCCGAGCCCGCGGCGATCGTCGATTCGGGCGAGCACGGGATGCGAGCGCTCTACGTCGCCCTCACCCGCAGCACGCAACGCCTCAGCATCGTCCACGAGCGCGCCCTGCCCGAGCCCCTGACCTAGCCGGCCCTCGTCTCCTCCACCACCCGGCGCAACCTGGTCGCTGCCTCGACCAGTTCGCCGTCCCAACCGGTTTGCTGGACGCCCCCCTCGTTTGGCGGCGCGATTGTGACGTCGGACGTCGGTTTCGCGCCAGCAAACGGGCGCGCTGGGTCAGCGGTCGAGGTAGGCGTCGACGACGTCGTCCATGATCTTCGATCCCTTGCTGGCGTCGGCCGGGCGGCGACGGTCGACGCCGCTGCGTGCGAGCTCGATCGCCTGGGTGAAGTTGAACAGGTCGTCGGGATCCACGGCACGGATCTGGGGCTCGGCCACCCGCCACAGTGCCTCGATCCGCGCGAGCGTTGCGGCCTGCCCGTCGTCCTGGACGATCTGCTCGGGGAGCGCACGCATCTCCGCGGCGAGGTCGTCGAGCGTCTGGTCGATCGGGCGGTCCGGATCGACCGGCTCGGTCGTGGTCGTCGTCTCGACGACGTCGTCCGGCAAGGTCGTGGGCGCGGTCTCGTCGACGAAGGTCTCGCCGCAGGCTGCGAACGACGCCACGGCGAGGACGGCGACACACCAGGTCCTGAGGCGGGGGCGCCACGAGGGGGGTCGAAGCACGACATCGATGCTACGAGGGGACGGGCGCCCAGTGCTCGGCCTGGACGGAATCCGTGAACGGTCCGACGACGAGGGTGTCCAAGGTCTCGAACAGGCGATTCTGTGGCAGCGATCCAGACGCCGGGGCGCGTGATCGCTGCCGCAGAGTCCGAGGCCGATTCTCGGGAAGCGATCCTGACGCCCGGGCGCGAGATCGCTGCCACAAAGTCGGCGGGGCGGCTGGAGCGTGGTCCCGGTGGCGCACGCGGCGACCCGATCGGTCCCCGCTCCCGACCGAGAGCAGCTGCTTAGGTCACCTCGGCGCCGTAGCGTGCGAGGCGCTCGGCGAGCTCGGCGCGGTACGCCCTGGCCCGCGGGAGCTTGATGTCCTCGTAGCCGCGCACCTGGTCGGGCAGGGCCGCGATCTCGACCGCGTCGTCGATCGTGTCGGCGCCGAGCCCGGCGAGCAGCGTGTCGACCGCTGCCTCGTACTCGGGGATCATCGCCCGCTCGATGCGCCGGACCTCGTCGTAGCCGAACGGGTCGAGCCTGGTACCTCGCAGCCGCTTCATCGGCCGCAGCGCCTTGAAGGCCGGCGCACCCGTGCGGCCGAACTTGAGCTTGCGGGACATCCCCATCGCCCGCAGCATCGGCGGGTGCAGGTGGTAGGTGACCTGGGTGTCGGGGCCGCCGACCGCCCGGTACCGCTGCTGCGACTCGTCGAGCAATGCCAGCCGGGCGACCTCGTACTCGTCCTTGTAGGCCATCAGCTTGTGCAGGTGGCGGGCCACCGCCTCGGTGAACCGCGTCGACGTCGGGTCGACGCCGCGCTCGGCATCGATCACCCGATCGATCCGTTCCCGGAACCGCTGCGCGTAAGCACCGTCCTGGTAGTCGGCGAGATCGGCGGCCAACCGGGCGATGAGCTGGTCGACGGTCTCGATGCGCGGGCCGTGCACGCCGGCGATCGCCTCGACGGCGTCGGGCTCGAGCACCCAACGGCGCCCGTACCGGAACGCCAGGAGGTTCTGCGCGACGGCCACCCCGTTGAGCTCGATCGCCCGTTCAACCGGGGCCGGAGCGACCGGGACGGCACCGATCTGGACCGCGACACCGAGCATCAGGATGTTGGCGGTCGTCCGCGACCCGAAGAGGCCCTCGGTGATCGCCCCGGCGTCGAGGTAGCGGTTGTCCTCGGGCCGGCTGACGTCGTCGAGACGCTGGCGCAGCGCCTCCTGCTCGGGGTACCTCAGCTGGTCGGGGTGCACGATCATCGACCCGGTCGGAACGACGTCGATCGATCCCACGACCACGGTCCGGCCCGCTGCGCCGCCGTCGCGGTGGCTGTCGCTGGCGGCTGCGAGCATGTCGAACGCCAGGAACGCGTCGACGCCGGCGACGGTCGCGTGGTTGGACGACGTCGGACCGTTGCGCGACATCCGCACGTCACTGGTGACCGGACCCGCCTTCTGCGAGAGGCCGGTCTGGTCGAGACCCCGCACGTCGAAGCCGTCGAGCATGGCGGCCGTCCCGATGATCTGGCTGACGGTGATCACCCCGGTGCCCCCGATCCCGCTGAGGCGGACCGTGAAGGCATCGGGGTCGACGATCGCGGTCGGGGCCGGCAGGTCGGAGGGCTCGATCTGCGGGATCTCGCGGCGCTCGACCTTGGCGTCGGGGTCGACCGACACCGAGGCGAACGCCGGGCAGTCCCCCTCGAGGCAGGTCATGTCGAAGTTGCAGCTGGTCTGGTGGATCGCCGTCTTGCGCCCGTACGGCGTGTCGATCGGCTGCACCGAGAGGCAGTTCGACTTGTCGCCGCAGTCGCCGCACCCCTCGCAGATCCGTTCGTTGATCACGATCCGGAAGCCGGGCTTGGCGACGAGGCCACGGCTGCGGGCACGTCGCTTCTCCGCCGCGCACGCCTGGTCGTGGATCAGCACGGTCGTCCCGGAGGTCGCGGCCAGCACACGCTGCGCCTCGTCGAGCCGGTGGCGATCCCACACCTCCACGCCGTGGGGCATGTCGGTGAGCCGCTCGGGGTCGTCGCTGGTGACGATGACCCGGCTGACGCCCTCGGCCAGCAGCATCCGAGCGATGTCGGGCACGTCGGCCGCACCGGCTGCGTCCTGGCCGCCGGTCATCGCCACCGTGCCGTTGTGCAGCAGCTTGTAGGTGATGTCGACCCCGGACGCCACCGCCGCGCGGACGGCGAGCGATCCCGAGTGGAAGAACGTGCCGTCACCCAGGTTCTGGACGAGGTGGTCGCGCTCGACGAACGGCGCCATCCCGATCCACTGCGCGCCCTCGGAGCCCATGCACGTCAGGCCGACGAGGTCACCGACGCGGTCCGCGTCCATGAACGCGACCATCGCATGGCACCCGATCCCGCCGCCGACGAGCGTCCCTTCCTCGACGCGCGTCGAGGTGTTGTGCGGGCACCCCGAGCAGAAGTACGGCGCACGGTTGACCGACAGCGGGATGAGGCGGCGTTCCGGCTTCGGCCGCTCCGGCACGAGCCGGTCGGCGAGCCGGCGACCGAGGTGGTGACGCAGGGCGAGGAGCAGCCGTTCGGTGTTGAGCAACCCGTCGTAGGGGACGAGGACCCGCCCCTCCTCGTCGCGCTTGCCCCACACCCGCGGGTGGTCGGGGACGTCGTAGAGGGCGTCCCGGAAGAGCAGTTCGAGGGTCGGGTTCTTCTCCTCGATGACGAGCACCTCGTCGAGGCCCTCGGCGAACGCGCGGACGTCGTGGCGGTCGAGCGGGACCGGCATCTGGCACTGGAAGAGCCGGATGCCGGCGCCGCGCAGGTCGTCGTCGGACGGGAAGCCGAGCACTGCGAGCGCTTCGCGCATCTCCCAGTAGGTGTGTCCGCAGGCGGCCAACCCGATCCAGTCGTGCACGCTCCGGACGGTCACGCGGTTGAGACGGTTGCGCGAGCCGTACTCGCGCGCGATCTCGGTGCGGATCTCGAAGAACTCCCGCTCCA
>CBFCWS010000034.1:0-14210 GCA_965601765.1 uncultured Ilumatobacter sp.
ATCCCGACACGATGCTCCCGACCCATCGATCTCGAGCCGGCGGTCTCGCCGTGCCCTCCCGGGCGTCGGGGCGTCAGTCGCGTGCTCGGCAGATCTCGACCAGGTCGAGGATCGGCTGGACGCGGGCGACCTCGTGCGAGCGCAGCAGGTTCGCCTTGGCGAGCAGGGCGAGCACCGCCATGCCCGTCTCGGCCGACCGGGCCTCGTCGTGGAAGAGGTACACCGACGACGCCATCGTGACGCACACCGGCCGGCCGAGCTCGCGGAAGCGGAACGACTGCAGGAGGTTCTCGGTCTGGTACCGCACCCGCTCGGGGCCGTCGGGCAGGTTGAGCGCGAACCCGAACCCCGGGTCGATCCAGATCCGGTCCACCCCGACGTCGGTGACGAGGGCGAGGCGCTCCCGGAAGAACGCCAGCTGCTCGTCGATCATGGTGTCGACCGGCGGCACGTCGTCGTCGGAGCGGGCCGTCTCGCCGGGTGTGTAGCAGAGGATCAACCCGGCGGCGAGCGCGGCGACGGCGACGTCGGTGTGGTACGTCTCGACCGACACGAGGTGTCCGTCGGCGACGAGCGCGTCGACGACCGGCAGGAGCGACGCGAGCTGAGCGTCGACGTCGACCATCTCGGCGTCGGCCCCGGTCGACTCGGCGCCGACGTCGATCATCGCCGCGCCCTCGATCGTCATCCGTCGCGCCCGGTACAGCGCGGCGTCGACGCCGTGGACGATGCTCTCGCGGTACGACGAGTCGCGCGAGAGGTTGATCACCCCGAGTTGGTACGGGCGGTCGTCGAACACCCGGCCGAGGTCGGCGAACTCGATCGTGCGGACGGGTCGGGCGAGGGCCGCCCGGTGGGCATCCCACAGCGGCAGCAGCGAGTCGGGCGTGATCACGTGTCGGCCTCCGGGGCGGTGTGCCAGGTGTCGCCGACCCGGGCGAGGTCACCCGGCTCGACCGGCAGCGCGTCGAGCAGGTCGGCCATCGTGCGGCCGAGTCGGGGATGGACGGTGTCGGGAGCGAGGTCGCACACGGGCACGAGCACGAACCGGCGCTCGTGCAAGCGCGGGTGGGGAACCTGGAGTGCGGCGTCGTCCGACACGAGGTCGCCGTACACGAGCAGGTCGAGGTCGAGCGTCCGCGGTCCCCATCGCACGACCCGGCGCCGCTCGCGGGCGGCCTCGATGCGATGCAGGACCGCGAGCAGCTCGGGGGCGCCGAGCGTCGTGTCGGCGGCGAGCGCCGCGTTGAGGAACGACCCCTGCCCGTCCGGCCCGCCGACCGGTGCGGTCTCGTACAGCGGCGAGACGGCGACGACCTCGAGATCCGGGCTATGACGCAGCGCGTCGACCGCGGTCCGGAGGTTGTCGAGTCGGTCGCCGAGGTTGGAGCCGAGCGCGACGAGGCACCGGACGGTCGGCGTCATCGTGCGTCCGACCGGTGCGGCCGATGGCCGTCTCGTCGGCGTTCGATCGTGATCCCCACGCCCGCGGCGGCCTCGAAGATGTCGAGCTTGCGGACGGTCACGCGCACCGATGTGGCGAGCCGGTTCCGAAGGGCGACGTCGGCGACGTCCTCGGCCCAGGTCTCGACGAGTTCGACGTGGTCTCCGGTGTCGGCTCGCTGTTGCACGTACTCGACGACGTCGGCGTACGACACGTACTCGCCGGTGGCGCGGACGCGGTCCATGTAGTCGTCGACGGTGTCGATCTCGACGTCGAACCGGACCCGCTGGCGTGCGGTGCGCTCGGCGTCGTGGACCCCGATGAACGCCTCCACGACCAACCCGTCGACGACGATCCGGTCGGTGGTGCGACGGCGCGAGGGCGGAGGGGAGGGTACTGACATGTCGACGGTCGGAGCGCTCGGAGCCCGCCCTGGCGTCAACCGTCGCGGCCGGTGCTGCATTCCGTGCGGGCCGGGGTGGCTCAGCCGACGGGCTCGATCGCCTGGCGGGCGGGCAGCTCGAGGAACTCGGCGGTGATCGACTCGACGAGCGAGCGGACGGGTTCGGAGTGCTCGCCGGGCGCCGTGCGGACGATCTGACACGACGTCGGGAGCGGGTCGAGCTCGGGTGCCCGGATCCACTCGACGACGGCGCCGGTGAGGAAGCGTTCGCCGAGCACGGCGACCCCGAGCCCGGCCTCCACCGCGGCGCGTACGTTCTCCGACGTCGGAGCGGTGACCGCGTACCGGTAGCGCACGCCGTGGCGTTCGAGGATCGGCTCGCTGACCGGCCGGTAGAAGCCGTTCGATCCGTAGCTGATGAGCGGGACCGGTTCGGTGTCGTACTTGACGTCGCGGTGGGCGGCCCATCGCAGCGGTTCACGCCACAGCACGACGTCGTCGGCCTGCACCTCCTCCTCGGTGACCTGGATCACCCCCACGTCGATGTGGCCGTGCTCGAGCTGGGGTCCGAGCACCCGGCTCTGATCGACGACGAACTGGATCGTGGCGGCCGGATGCAGGTGCCGGAACCGGCCGAGGATGCCGGCGAGTCGCGTCGCGCCGACCTCCTCGTTCGAGCCGACCCGGACGGTGCCGGTGAACTCGGGGCTCCGGAGGCGCTGTGCGGCGCGGTCGTGGGTCGCCACGATCGCCCGGGCGTCCTCGAGCAACGCCCGGCCGTCGCTCGTCGGGCGGAGGTCGTGTCCGTCCCGGATGAGCAACGGCCGTCCGATGCGCTGTTCGAGCCGCTTGATCTTCCAGCTGACCGCCGACTGCGAGAGGCCGAGGTGGTCGGCCGCCCGGGTCATCGTGCCCCAGTCGAGCACGGCCAGGAGGGTGCGGAGCGACTCGACGTCGAGTTGCATGGAGCAAGACTACCGTCGCCATGACGAGTTGTCATGGCAAGTCCGAGAAGATGTCGCTTGTGTCATGACCCGGACGGACGGACACTGGTTGCATGAGTCTCGCCCCGACACCCCTGTCCACCGGCGTGCCGACCGGGCGCCGGGTGCGGTCGGCCCGTACCGGCGGCCCTCGTCGTCGCCTGCGGACCCCGATCCGCCGGAACCGGCTGGAGCCGCTGGTCCGGCGCGGTGCCTGGGACACGCCCAGCGAGCAGGCGATGCGCACCATCAGCGGCGTCCCCGCCAAGTATCGCTGACGCCCCCGGCCTCCGCGGTCACTCCGCCGTCGGCTCCGGGCCGGCGACGGCGTTCGACTCGGTGACCATGGACGGGGTACGAAGTTCCTGCCGAAGCACGGAGTCGCCGAGGTCGCCCGTCCGAGGCACCGCTGATCGTCGCTGCTCCCGGTCCGGCGTCAGGAGCACACGTCCTGTGGCTCGGCGTCGCCGGGGACGAGGCGGGCCCGCTCGTCGGGGGTGAGCTCGCGGCCGACCAGCGTGCAGATCCGGTCGGCCCAGCGGTCGGGATCGAGGGGGAGCTGCACGATGGTCCCGGAGGTCGCGACCCACACCGAGTCGGTCGCCGAGTCGTACCACGGTGTCGACGGGGACACCGTCCCGTCGCCGCTCCACAGCGTGCCGACGAGCTCCGACCGCACCGTGTCCCACAGCCGCACGCTGCCGTCGCGCTCCACGATCACCACCATCTCGCCACCACGGGCGAACGCGAGCGCCGCCACCTCCTGCACCTCGTCGATGATCTCGAACGTCCCTGCGGCCGGGTCGACCAGTCCGGCGCCGTCCCCGCCGCCGAGCGCCACGAGACCGGTCGTCGGATCGGCGACGATCGACCTCGGGTTCGCGAGACCGGTGTCGACCTGACCGGTCGACCGCCCCTCCCGGTCGTAGGTCCGCACCACACCGTCGCCGAGCACCAGGTGCACGCCGCCGTCGGGAGCCGGAGCCGCGGCGACGGCGGCCCGCGGCGGTGAGTCGATCGTCGAGATCGGGTCGAGCGTTGCCGGATCGAAGCGATGGACCACCTGCGGGAACCCGCGGAGGAACACCGTGGCCGCACCGGCACCCACGTTGCGCTCGCCGCCGCGGGTCGCCGGCCCGTCCGGTTCGCGCACGAGGTCGACCTGACCCGGACCGGTCCACAGATCCGACCGCGCGACCGGCTCCCCGTCACGCCACCTGCCGATCGAGCCCGAACCGTCCCAAGCCAGGAGCCCGCCGTCGTCCGGGACGACGGCCACCGCCTCGAACGGCTCGCCACCGGGATGCGCCGGTTGGAACACGACGGTCTCACCGGAGTCGAGGTCGACGACTTCGATCGCGCCGTCGGGGTGCACGACGCCCGCCCGGCCCGCTCCGAACCCGACCGTCGCCGCCGGGTCGACCGCCCGGCCCGCCTCGGCGAGCGGACCACCGGTCGGGTCGACCACACGGATCGTGTCCGGATCGGCAGTCGGCACGACGACGACCGTCCCGTCCGGCCGGACACGCGCCACGTCGCTCACCGGCACGTCGACCGGCACCCCCACCCGACCGCTACCCCGGTCGAACAGCTCGATCGATCGACGTCCGACGGCGACGACGACGCCGTCGGGTCGCGTCCTCACTGCGATGACCGGTCCCGGCCGGGCCATCGCCGCCCGTGACACGACGCGCCCGGAGACGAGGTCGACGATCTCCACCTCGCCGTCCTCGGTCCCGACGACGACAGCACCCGGCTCGTGGTCGAAGGCCACCGCGGTGATCGTCGTCGACCGGCGGAGCCGTACCACCTCCCGGCCGTCGGCTGCGTCGAGCACGGTGAGCACGACCGGTCCGGGGCCGACGAACTCACCCTCGTCCGCCCCCTGCGTCGCGGCATCCGGCCCGGTCGGGGTGGCCGCGACCGCGAACAGACCGTCGACCGCGCTGCTCGCCGTCACCGGCTCGCCGTCCTCCGCGATCGCGTCGATCGTGAGATCGGCGACGACCTCACCCACCGGAGCGAGGGTCGCGGCGTCGACCACCACCGGCCGGGCGTCGATCGCCCCGAACGTCTCCGGCGTGGTGTGCCAGTAGAGGAGCCGTCCGTCGATCGCCCCGGCGTGCAGCAGGCCTCCCCACGACAGGTCGCCGGGTGACACCGCGACGTCCTCGAGCAGGCGCTCGCGCCGGCCGACGTCGGTCTCGACCCACGGACCGCTCGCGCGACCGGTCCACTGCTCGAATTCGAGACGGCCGGCCCACCGGCGCCCCGACTCGGCGTCCTCCACCCACCTGACGCACCCTGCGGGCGCCGGACCGGCCGATCCGATCTCCCCGGTGACCAGGTCGTGCACGAGCAGCTCCTCGCCGTCGATGCCGAACTCCCGGAGCCCGTCCGGACCGATCCGCCGCGTCGCGTCGCCGCACCCACCGGCGGGGAGGCGATCCACGATCCCCACCTGCCGCCCGAGCTCGCTCGCCGCCAGGGTGTCGAGCAGCGCCCGATCGGTGGCCTCGCCCGGCGAGCGCCGTCGCGCTTCGAGCGCGAGGAGCAGACCGGCCTGCGGGCGCTCCGCGGCGATCGACCTCGCCCGGGTGACGAGCGTCGCGAGCTCCGCCTCGGCAGCCGCCGCCTCGGCGAGCGCGGCCTGGTCCTCCGCAGTGCGGCGCTGCACATCGGCGTTCGCCGCCGCCGCCCCGGCCGCCTCGGCTGCCCGATCCGCCCGGCGCTGCTGGGTGAGTGCCACCCCGCCCGCGACCAGCGCCACGACCAGCGCCGCGGCCGTGCCGACCACCAGCCGTCGCAGCCGTCGGATCCGCTGCTGCTCCGCCGCTCGCTCCGACCACTCCCGGTGCTGCGATGCCGCGATGAACTCGTGGTCGACCGCGCGGAGCCACTCCGGGTGTGACGTCGCGACCCCGCCCGCCACCTCGAGGCGGCCGCTGCGGTACAGGTCGGCCGGTTGGCGGCCGCCTCGCTCCCACAGGGTCGCCGCCGCGCCGATCGCGCCGACCGTGCGGCGCAGCTCCCGGTCCTCCTCGAGCCACGCCGCCGCCCGCGGCCACTCCCGCAGGAGGGCCTCGTGGGCGACCTCGACCGTCGGCTCCCGGGTGGCGTCGTCCCGGTCGAACGTCACCAGCCGCGCCCCGCCGAACCGGTCGAGCACGCGGCGCGTCGCCTCGTCGCCCCCCAGGTCGGCGACCACGATGCGGCGCCTGGTGTCGGCGTCGTCCGGGTTGGTCAACCGACCGAACACGCTCCGGATGGCGGCCCGCTCGGCGGCGTCGGCCTCGGCGTAGATCGCCTCGGCTCGCCTGGTCAGCGCCCCGGCGATCCCACCGACCGCCTCGTAGTCGGCGCCGGTGATCACGTGCGCGGACGCCCGTCGTTCGAACAGCTCGCTCAGCGCGTACTGCACGAGCGGGAGGGGCGAGGCTCGTCCGACCGCATCGGCCGCCACCGTTGCGACGAGCCCCGGCTCGAACGCGACACCGACCTGTCGTGCCGGCTCGGTGATCGCCTCGACGACCTCGTCGGCCGCCAGTGGTGTCACCTCGACCGCGGCCTGCTTCACCACCCGGGCGAACGACGGGTGGCGCAACGGCCGGTCGTAGAAGTCAGCGCGGATCGTGGCGATCAGCCGGAGCCGGGACGACGGGTCGTCGACGGCGACCGACAGCGCGGTCAGGAACCGCTCCGCCGTCTCGGCGTCGTGCGTGGTGAACAGCTCCTCGAGCTGGTCGACCACGAGGAGGAGGTGCTGCTCGCCGGCACAGCGACGAACACCGCGCAGGATCCCGCGGTCGCCGTCGCCGAGCTCGGCGAGCAGTGTCTGCGGCGGGTCGACGGCGATCCGGAGCAGCGCCGCCTCGAGCGCCCCGTAGGCATCGCCGCCGGGCACCATCGTCGTCGTGAACCACCGGTGCGAACCCGGGGCGGCGCCGCGACGGAGCGCGGGAACGACCCCGGCCCGGACGAGCGACGACTTCCCCGAACCGGACGGCCCGACGACCACGACGCATCGTGACGGCACACCGGTCCCGGCGACCCGGCCGACGATCTCGTCGACGAGGCGATCGCGACCGAAGAAGCGATCGTCGTCGCCCTCGTCGAAGGCGCGCAGCCCGACGTACGGGTTCTGCGGCGGTGCTGAGCCGGTCTCGTGCCGGACCGGCTCACCTGCGGGGGCGCCGCCGCGCAGCGCCTCCACGAGCTCCGCCACCGTCGCGAACCGGTCGGCGGGGTCGGGTTCCGTCGCCTGCACGATCGCGTCGACGACCGCCGGCGGGACCGCGGTGACCCGGCTGCGTGCCGCCGAGAACGGCTCGTGACGGCGGGCGTCGAGCGATGCCCGCACGGCGCCGTCGGCTCGCGGTGGGGGCGAACCGACCAGGCACTCGAAGAGCACGGCACCGAGACCGAACACGTCGGCCGCCGGCCCCACCGGGTCGCCACGGAGCTGCTCGGGCGACGCGTACACCGGCGAGCCCGGTGAGAGCGCCGCCGCGGCGCCCGCGGCGTCGGAATCGCCGAGCGCGATGCCGAAGTCGGTGAGGTAGGCGTGGCCGGCGCCGTCGAACAGGACGTTCGACGGCTTCACGTCACGGTGGACGACGCCGTGACCGTGCGCCGCCGACAGCGCACCGCCGATCTCCCCGGCGAGGACGAGCACCTCGCTCACCGACAGCGGGCCGTCGTCGAGTCGGCGCGCGAGCGTCTCGCCGCCGAGCCACCGCATCACCAGGTACGCCGAGTCGGGGTCGCGCCAGAAGTCGATCAGCGGGACGATGTGGGGATGCTCGACCCGGGCGATCAGGCGTGCCTCGGCCTCGAAGCGTCGGATGAACTCCGGTCGCGTCGCGAGCTCCGACCGGATCTGCTTGATCGCGACGTCGCGGTCGACCGACGGCTGGGTGGCCCGCCACACGACGGCGAACGCCCCGGCGCCGACCTCCTCCACCAGGCGATAGCCCCGCAGCGGCCGCCCCTCCGGCGCATCGAGCGACGGGTCACCGTCGAGGAGCGACCGCTCGAGCTCGATCAGCGCCGGTGAGGGGTCGAGCCCGGTCTCGTCGGCGAGCGTGCGCCGGAAACCGGTCAGCGCCCGCAGCGCCTCGGCGGTGCGCCCCGACCGGTGGAGCGCCAACGCGTACTGGCGGACGGCCCGTTCGCGGATGGGCTGCGCGGCGACGAACGAGCCGAGCTCGCCGGTGATCTGGGTGTGCCGACCCAGGTCGAGCTCGGTCTCCCACCGTTCCTCGAGCATCTCCAATCGATCGAGCCGGAGCTGCTCGACGTCGGCGCGCACCCCGTCGACGTCGTCGAGCTCTCGGAACGGTTCGCCGCGCCAGAGTGCCAGGGCCTCGTCGAGCAGCCGGCGCGCCGCGAGCGGGTCACCCGCATCTCGGGCATCGCGGGCGAGAGCCCGCAGCCGGGCGAAGCGGAGGTGCTCGACGGCGTCGGCCGGCGCGACCAGCCGGTAGCCACCCGACTCGGTCTCGATCCAACCGGCCGCATCCTCGGGCAACGCCTGTCGGAGGCGCGAGACGTAGGTCCGCAGCCGCGTCGCGTGGGCGTCGGGGCGGTCGTCGTCGGACCACAGGTGCTCGGCCAGCCAGTCGATCGTGACGACCTGGCCGTGGCGCAGCACGAGCAGGGCGAACAACCGCTGCAGGCGGACCCCACCCACCCCGACCGGGCCGTCCGGGGTGTCGACGCCCACGCCGCCGAAGACACGGATCGAGGACCGGGTGCCGGTCGTCGGCCGTTCGTGCGTGTCCGTCACCCGGTCCATCCTGCCGGGCCGGGCGGCGCGATGCCAGGAGCGGCGCTGCCCCGCGGTCACGACCGGACCGGCCGCCTCATCCGTCGGCCCACTCGATGCTGTCGACGACCTCGCCGGAGAGCGCCCACACCTCGTCGACGGCGTCGGGGCTCGCGAGCTCGTGGATCACGATCACCCGGCCACCGGCCTCGAGGACGGTGAAGCGGGCGGGACCGTCGGCCGAGTCGATGCCGAAGGAGGAGAACTCGCTGTCGAACACGATCCCCGCTCCGCCGGTGACCTCGTATCGCTGACCGGTGATGCCGCCGACGTCGACCTCGACGGGCTCGGCGAGCTCGAGGCCGTCCTCGACCGCCTGGGCGGCGACGTCCTCGGCGGCGTCCACCTCGGCGGCGCTCACACCGAGCAGGCCGCAGGGGGCACAGCCCAGCTCGTCCGACTCGGGGATCTCGACGTTGAGTTGGTTGCGCGACTCGGGCATGAACGGGACCCACCCCTCGCCGTACGTGAGGGTGAAGCCCGGTTCCATGAGGGTCGTCGCGAACGTGCCCGGTCCGACGGCGTCGATCGACCACGCCTCGACCCCCGCCTCGGCTCCGGCATCGGCGGCGGTCGTGGACGCCGACGAGGTCGGTGCGGTGGCGGCGGGTGCGGTGGTGGCGGGTGCGGTGGTGGGTGTGGCGGCGGGTGTGGTGGTCGTGGCCGCGTCGGGGTCCGAGAGCGGTGTGGTCGCCCCAGGTGTCGTGGCCTCGGAGCGGTCCGACGAGGGCGGATCGTCGTCGGGGTCGCAAGCGACGAGCGTCGTGGCGACGGCGAGCGTCGTCACGACGGCGATCCGGCGTCGGGCGGGGAGGTGGTGGGTCATGGGCGGTGCAGCTCCTCGGGTCTCGGGTCTCGACGACGATTCCCGACGCGCATCGCAACCGCATCACAGCACCAGGGCCTGCGAGGACGGGCGCCGATGCACCCCCGCAGGGCGCGACCGTCGGACGGCGGCGTCGGCTGTCGGTGCCGGCGCTGATCGGCTGGATCGCGGTGTTCCTGCTGGTCCCGCAGATCGTGGCGGTGTTCGCCGTGCCCGGCGTGGCCGAGGGCCCGGCCGATGCCGGCGTCCGCTCCGCGCTCCAGCTCGAGCTGATCCCCGATCTCGGCGGCGCGCTCGTCGCCGTCTCCTCGTGCACCGCCTCGGCTGGGTGGCGCTCGTCCGACACGAGCGCTTCCGGACCGAGCGCTGGGTGATGTTCGTGCCGGCGACGATGATCGTCGCCTCGATCGCCGCGATCGACGTCGCCAACCTCGCCGACGCGGGCCGCGTCCTGCCGGCCGTGCTGGCGGTCAGCACCCTCTGCACCGGCGTGAGCGAGGAGCTGATGTTCCGCGGCGTCGCCCTGCAGGCGATGCGCGACCGCCACCGTGAGGTGGTCGCGGCCTGGCTCAGCTCGGCGATGTTCGGGCTGTTGCACCTCGTCGACGTCGTCGTGTCCGGCGGGGCGGCGATCGTCCAGGCCGGGTGGGCGGTCGGGTCGGGATCGGATACCTGCTCTACCTGTGCCGCCGCGTCGGGGGCGGGATGGTGCTGCCGATCGTCGTCCACCGGTCGTGGGACTTCAGCACCTTCAGCCCCGAGCTCGGTCTCGACGACGCGCCGGTGCTCGGCGACCGGAGTTCCTGATGTTCCTGTCGTCGATCGTGCTCGTCGTCGTGGTGATCCGCCACCGCGCGATCCCGAGCACACCGCCCGACCCCCCGCCGGCGCCTGCCGTGCCCGCGGCGTGACGACGACGGCCGAGCGAGCGGCGATCAGCGGCGGAGCAGGGCGCCGATCCGGCGCGGGTCCTTCAGGACGCCGACGCCTGCGGCCACCCTGAGGGCCGGGTCGATCGGGTACGGGGCGACGTAGATCCCGCCGTGGACCCTCGTCGTGAACAGCTCCTCGATCGGGCGGTCGGCGACGGCCGGATCCAGCCGGTCGTGGAGGGTGAGCAGGCCGTTGAGCGCGGCCGACGTCGCCGGCGCGAACGTCTCGACGCCGAGCGACGCGGCACCGGCGAAGGCGATGTCGAACACCGGGTGCTGCAGCGACTCGGTCAGCGACACACCCGCCGTGTTCGCCGACACCCTGATCGGCGGGTCGCCCGCTGCCCACACCTCGGCGGTCAGGAGCTTGCCGACGTACTGGGCGGCCTGGTAGCTGCCGCCCTGGATCGACACGACCCCGCGGTTGGCGGCGACCGAACCGATCGTCGCATGGCCGTCGCCACTGCCGACGGCGTGCACGCGGTCGAGTGTCCTGAGCCACATCGGTGCGTCGGCCCGGCGCTTCGCCTCGGCGGCCAGCTCGTCCTCGCTGAGCACACCGCACGTCGTCGGCGACAGCAGCATCGCGACCCCGCGCACCATCCCGTCCGGGAGCGCGTCGACGATGGCGTTCATCGCCGCCGTCAGCCGCCACTCCCGCGCCTTGCCGCCGGCGTAGGCGTAGAGCCCGAGGTCGATCGGCTCGCCACCGGCGAACCCCTCGATCGTCGCCCGCACCCGATGCGGGTCGGACAGCAGATCGCACCCGCCCGGCGCCCAGTGGAGGGTCCCGGACAGGTCGTCCCGCTCCCGCAGATCGGCGGGTGGGTCGCTCACGTCGAGCCACAACACCTCGGCGCCGCCCTCGAGCCACATGCGGGTCGGTGCGAGCTCGGCGTCGGCACCCATCACCGCGATGCGGCGTCCGGTCAGATCGATGCCGTCCGAACCGGCCTGCTCGACCAGCCACGCGATCGCGTCACCCACCGACGCCGACGCCGACCCGCGCGCCACCATCGCCGCAACCGCGTCGGTCAGTGCCGGTCCCTCGTGCGCCGTGCCGTCGATCGGGACGCTCGGGCGCAGTCGTGAGTTGCCGCCGGCGCGCCGCGTCTCGGTCGGGAACGGTTCAGCGGCATGGGCGACCGCCTCGCCGATCGGCACGCCGTCGGGATGCATCACCAACCGTTCGTTGGCGGCCGCCACGACCGCCCGGGCGATGTCGGTCCGGCGCGGCGAGCCGGCCCTCGCCGCCTCGAACCGAGGCAGTACGTCGGGATAGGCCTTCTTGAACGCGGCGGGGTCGTCCGGCAGTTCGGCCGGGGCCAGGTCGTCCGGATACCCGGTCACGGCGGCGAGCAGGGCCGCATGGAGATGGGCCGTCGCCGACCCGTCGTCGATGAACCCGATTCCGACGTCTGCGTGCTGCACCGTTCGAGTCTGGCACCGGCGGTCGGCGCGTCCGGGGACCAGACCTCGCCGCCCGCTGTTCGGCCCGGGGGTCGCCGGTGCCTGCACTCCGTGCGCGAGGATGCGGGCGGGGGTGGCGACGGTGCCGGACGTGCGACGGGGATCATCCGCCGGGTCGAGCTCGGCGCTGACAGGGGTCGGTTCCGTCGTGCGCCGGATGCCGGGCGTGCGGCTCGTCCGCGAGTACCGCAGCCAGCAGTTCCTACCGGATCTCTGGGCCGCCGTCGCGGTGACCGCGCTGATGGTGCCGCACGGGATGGCCTACGCCGAGCTGGCCGGCGTCCCTGCCGTGACCGGCCTCTACACCACGGTGGTGGCGGTGGTGGTCTACGCATTGGTCGGCCCGTCGCGGCACCTCCTGCTCGGGCCCGACTCGTCGCTCGCGCCACTCATCGCCGCGGCGCTGGCGCTCGTCGTCGCCGGCGGCGACCCTGCCGACGCCGTCGTCGCCGCCGGCCTGCTCGCGCTGATGACCGGCGGGCTGTGCCTGCTCGCCGGTGTGTTCCGCCTCGGGTACATCGCAGAGCTGCTGTCCAACCCGGTGCAGCTCGGCTACCTGAACGGACTGGCCGTCGTCATGGTGTGCAGCCAGCTGCCGAAGCTGTTCGGCTTCGGCGGCGGTGGCGAGACCGTGCCCGAGATCCTCGACGGCTTCGTGTCGGGGGTGGCCGACGGCCTCGTCGACGGGTGGTCGCTGGCCATCGGTCTCGTGAGCGTCGTGCTGATCCTCGCGATCGCGCGCGGCCGGCCGCGGTTCCCGGGCGTCCTCCTGGCGGTCGTGCTGGCGATCGTCGCCGTCGAGGTGCTCGACCTCGTCGCCGAGGGCGTGCCGGTCGTCGGGGACATCCCGCGCGGCTTCCCGTCGCCGTCGCTCCCCTCTGCGGAGCTCGACTGGTGGTGGCCCCTCTTCCTCGCCTCGTTCGGCCTCACCTGGGTCACGCTGACCGACACGACCGCCCTGTCGCGTGGCATGGCCGCCCGCGACGGCGAGCACGTCGACGCCAACGCGGAGATCATGGCCCTCGGCGCGTCGAACGTGGGGGTCGGGCTGTTCCAGGGGTTCCCGATCAGCGCCAGCACGAGCAGGACCGCGACGGCGCGCGCCGGTGGCGGCACGTCGCAGATGGTCGGGTTGATCAGCGCCGCCTTCCTCGTCGCGCTCCTCGTCCTCGGTGCCGGGTTGCTCGAGTCGATGCCCGACTCGGTGCTCGCCGCCGTCGTCATCGCGGCCGCCGTCCACCTGTTCGACCACCGCCGTGTCGTGTGGCTGGTGCGGACCCGGCGGTCCGAGGCGGTGCTCTGCATCGCCGCCTCGATCGGTGTGGTGCTGGTCGGCGTGCTCAACGGCATCCTGATCGCCGTCGGCCTGTCGCTGATCAACTTCGTCCGGACGCTGTGGCGACCGTACGACGCGGTGCTCGGGCGGATCGAGAACCGTCGCGGCTACCACGACGTCGACCGACATCCGGAGGCGAGGACCGTCCCCGGCCTCGTGCTGTTCCGCTTCGACGCACCGTTGTTCTTCGCCAACGCCGACCATTTCGCACGGCGCGTGCAGGAGATCGTCGCCACCAGCGACGAACCGGTCGTGAGGATCGTGCTCGCCGCCGAGCCGGTCACCGACATCGACACGACCGGTGCCGAGGTCCTCGAGCAGCTCCTCGACGACCTCGACGACCGCGGCGTCGAGTTCGGCGTGGCCGAGCTGAAGGGACCCGTCCGCGACCGTCTCGGCGCCTACGGCCTTGCCGGCCGTGCGCTGCGCTTCGACTCACCGACCGTCGGCAAGGCCGTGTCGCTCTACGTCCGGGATCACGGTGTGGAGTGGAAGGACTGGACCGATTGAGGTGACCCGACGCGACCGTCGGGCCCGTCCGCTCGACGGTACGCCGGTCAGCACGACTCGGCGGACCCTGCTCGTCCACCGGCGACCGATCCCGAAGCGTCGACGTCCGGGCCGGGTCGTGCGGCCGTGGTGGAGCGCCGAGCGCACGACGAGACCGCCCGTGCTGTGGCCGATCAGGTTGATCTGCGGACCCGTGTCGGCCGGGCGCGGACGAGGTCGTAATTCAGGCGTGCGAGCTCGCGCCCGTCGAGAGCGTGGCGCTGCCGTACGGGCAACGGGTCCTCGGCGAGCGCGGTCGTGCCCCGCCGCGGGCCGGCTCGGTGCTCCACACCCGGGCGTTGCGACCGTCAGGTTGCCGGGCGGTCGACGTCCGGCCGCAGCGCGCCCTGGATGCCGGGCGGCTGCCCTTGGTCATCGGTCGGCCAGGTGCGCGTCGTCGACGTCTTCCTCGGCCGCAATGGTGCGCTCGAGGTCGCCAC
>CBFCWS010000035.1:0-14144 GCA_965601765.1 uncultured Ilumatobacter sp.
GCTCTCGATCGCCGACGGCATCGAGCAGGGCACGAAGGTCAAGGCCGGCCAGGTGGTCGGCCTCAACGGCAGCACGGGCAGCTCGGGCACGCCGCACCTGCACCTCGAGATCCATCCCAAGGGTGGCGCGGCGATCAACCCGTACCCCCTGGTCAAGGCGATCGACGCCTGCTAGGTCCCCCCAGCCGCTCCCCCGGTGGTCGACGGCGTCACGGTGACTCGGATGCGGTCGTGCACGTCGGTGGCCGACCGGGCGATCACGAGGTCGTAGTCCCCCGGTCGGACCCGCCAGCCGCGCTGCGCGGTGTCCCAGTACCGGAAGGCGTCGATGCCGAAGGTCAGGACCACGTCGACGGTCTCCCCCGGGCCGACCGTGTGCTTCGCCCAGGTCGCGAGCTCCTTCGGCGGCCGGACCACGTCGTCGCCGAGCGCAGCGATGTAGCCCTGGACGACGACGGTGGACGATCGCGCGCCGGTGGCCGTCACGGGGAGCGACGCGGTGACGAGCGCTCCCCCGCCGAGCGCATCGACCGAGACCGTGGTCGGCGTCGCCGCGACGCTCCCCCACTCCGCCTCCCCGTAGCTGAGACCGTGGCCGAACGGGAACATGGGTTCGATCTGGCGCGCGTCGTACCAGCGGTAGCCGACGAAGAGGCCCTCGGCGTACCGCTGGGTCGACCCTCCCTCGCTGTCGTGGTCGGGTCGGTGGTCGAGGAACGCCGGTGTGTCGGCGAGTCGCTTCGGGAAGGTCGTCGGCAGGCGCCCACCGGGGTCGGCGTCCCCGAGCACGACGTCGACGAGCGCTTCGGCCTGCTCCTGCCCGGCGAAGAACGAGGTGAGCACGGCCGGCGCCGGCCGGGGGTGGTCGGGTGCCGCCCAGCCCATCGCGACCGGTGACCCGGCGTTGACGATCACGGCGGTGTTCGGGTTGACCGCGACCACCCGCTCGATCAGCTCGTCCTGGCGGCCAGGGAGCTCGAGCTGCTCGCGATCGAAGCCCTCGGTCTCCCACTCGTCGTCGGTGCCGACCATGACGATGACGGCGTCGGCCGCCGTCGCCGCCGCGACGGCGTCTCCGACGAGGTCGTCGGTCTCCGGTGGCTGGACGCCGATCCGGAGCGCGGCGAACCCCGTGCCCTCGGCACTGACCCACCTGGCCGCGATCTCGACCGGTTCTCCGGCGCGGCAGTCGACGTCGCAGCGCACCTCGACGCTGCCGTACCCGAAGAACTCGCGGCTTCTCGGGAGCAGGACGTCGGGATCGTCGACGATCGTCGTCGCCGCGCCTGCCGCCGTCGTCGTCGTGGCGGTCACCGCGCCGGTCGACACGACGCCGAACGTGTGCGGTCCATCGACCTCGGGAACGAAGCGTCCGCGCACGCGGACCCCGAACTCGCGCGGGTCGATCCCGGTGGGTGTGGTCCCGAAGAAGCGGAGCATCGTCGACGGCGCCGTCGCGACCGCCTCCGTCGGCGCGTCCCAGTCCGAGCCGTTGAAGTACTCGATCGCGATCCCCGGCTCCCCGTCCGGGGTCACGATCCGAGTTCCGTCGACGACCGGCGCCAGCCGGCCGGTCCGGGCGCCGGGAGCATGGGTGACGGCGCAGTCCGGGCCGAGGCGGTCGACGACGGCGTCGAGGAACGACCGCTCGGCGAAGGGCGTGAGGCTCGCGGACCCACCCCCCATCGACCGGTCGATCACCGCGTTGGGACCGATCACCGCGAGCGACCCGAGCCCACCGACGTCGAAGGGCAGCACCGGCCGCCGGTCCTCGCCGGCCGGCTCGTTGCGGAGCAGCACCGTCCCGGCCAGCGCAGCCCGCCGTGTCAGCGCGCGCTCGGCGGGGTCGTCGAACGCGATCTCGGGCTCGTCGGGATCGCGTTCGGCCGCACCGGTGCGCTCGATCGCGACGAGGACGTCGCGCACGAGCCCGTCCAGGGTGGCCTCGCTCACGTCGCCGCGTTCGACGGCGGCCGCGAGCGCCTCCCCGTAGATCCTCGGCGGGCCGGGCATCTCGATCGACAAGCCGGCCTGGGCCGCTGCGACCGTCTCGTGTGCGCCGAACCAGTCCGACACGACGAACCCGTCGAATCCCCACTCATCGCGGAGGATCTCGGTGAGGAGCCGCCGGTTGTGGGCGCAGTGGGATCCGTCGAGCTGGTTGTAGGCGCTCATGATCCCCCACGCCCCACCCTCGACCACGGCGCACTCGAACGGGCGGAGATAGACCTCGCGCAGCGTGCGCTCGTCGACGTCGACGTCGACGGTCATGCGATCGACTTCGGTGTCGTTGCCGACGAAGTGCTTGACGGTCGTCGCCACGCGGTGTGCCTGCACACCGCGCACATAGCTCGCGGCGAGGGCGCCGCTCAGCTCGGGGTCCTCGCTGTAGCACTCGAAGGTCCGGCCGCCGACCGGCGTCCGGTGCAGGTTCACGGTCGGTCCGAGGAGCACGTGGGCGCCCTTCCGCGTGGCTTCCCGGCCGAGCAGGTCGCCGATCTCGGCGAGCAGCGCGGTGTCCCAGGTGGCACCGAGCGTGATCCCGGACGGGACGGCCACGCCCGGCGTGCCCGTCCCGCCGTGGCCCTCCCCCCGAACCCCGGTCGGACCATCGGTCATCTTCAGCGCCGGGATGCCGACTCGGTCGATGCGTCGGGTGCGCCAGTTCGTCTCGCCGCCGACGAGGTCGCACTTCTCCCCCGTCGACAATCGTGCGATGAGCTCGTCGATCTCGCCCATGTCTGCGTTCCTCCCGTGCAGCGTGCTCCGCCGGTGGCGCCGTCGGAGTCGACGGTGACCCTACGCTCGGTGCACCGCGAGTCCGACGTTCGCGCCTAGCATTCGAGTGTCGTCGACCCTGCTCGGGAGAGCCGGCCTCGAGCCGGCGCCGAAGGAGCAATCCACCCCGATCAATCTCTCAGGCACCCGGACCGAGCAGGCGAGACAACGCTGGAAAGCAGCCGGGCACGCTCGGCTCACCGAAGGGGAAAGCGTCCGGTTCGGGCGTGAAGCTCTCAGGTACCGACGACAGCGGGGGGCACGACACCCTGGAGGCACCGTGTCCGAAGCACTCGACACCGAACATCACCCCGTGAACCACTTCGCCGGCCGGCACGTCGGCCCGTCCGAGGACGACGTGGCGAAGATGCTCGCCGCGATCGGCGTCGGGTCGCTCGACGACCTGATCGACGAGGTGGTCCCGGACACGATCCGGCAGCGGCGGCCGCTCGACCTGCCCGACGCGCTCGGCGAGACCGACGCCCTCGACGAGATCCGTGCCCTGGCCGCCGGCAATCGCCCGATGGTCGACCTGATCGGTCAGGGCTACGCATCGACCGTCACGCCGGCGGTCATCCGGCGCAACCTGCTCGAGAACCCGGCCTGGTACACCGCGTACACGCCGTACCAGCCCGAGATCAGCCAGGGACGGCTCGAGGCGCTGCTCAACTTCCAGACGGTGATCGCCGATCTCACCGGTCTCGATCTCGCGAACGCCTCACTGCTCGACGAGGCGACGGCGGCGGCCGAGGCGATGACGATGGCGAGGCGGAGCACCCGTCGCGGCGACGTGTTCTTCGTGCACGAGGACACCCATCCCCAGACGATCGCGGTGCTGCGCACCCGCGCCGAGCCGGTCGGCGTCCGGCTCGTCGTCGGCTCGCTCGACCGTCTCGACGAGCTGCTGGCGTCGGACGACGAGCACGACGCGCTGTTCGGTTCGCTGTTCAGCTGGCCGACCTCGACCGGCGCACTCCTCGACTGGACCGGCGCGATCGAGCGCGTCCACGAGCGCGGTGCCCTGGCGGTCGTCGCGACCGATCCGCTCGCGTGTGTCCTGCTCCGCTCGCCCGGCGACCTCGGCGCCGACATCGCGGTCGGGTCGGCGCAGCGCTTCGGGGTGCCGCTCGGGTTCGGTGGACCGCACGCCGGGTTCATCGCCGCCCGGAGCGCTGCAGCCCGGTCGTTGCCGGGCCGGCTGGTCGGGGTCAGCCACGACACCGAGGGACGGCCCGCCCTCCGCCTCGCGCTCCAGACCCGCGAGCAGCACATCCGCCGCGAGAAGGCGACCTCCAACATCTGCACCGCACAGGTGCTGCTCGCGAACATCGCATCGATGTACGCCGCGTACCATGGTGCCGACGGGCTCCGCGTCATCGCCGAGCGGGTGCACGCCCTGACGTCCTCGGCGGCCGGCGCGCTCGCTGCAGCCGGGCTGGCGGTTCGTCACGCCACGTGGTTCGACACGATCACGCTCGACGGCGTCGACGCCGACGCGGTGCTGGCCGCGGCACGCGAGCGCGGGGTCAATCTGCGCCGCGTGGGCGACGAGTCGGTCGGGATGTCCTTCGACGAGACGTCGACGGCCGCGACGGTGTCGGCCGTGCTCGATGCCTTCGGCGTGGCTCCGGCCGACACGGTCGAGCCGGGGCTGCCGGCCGCGCTCGCACGGACCGACGAGATCCTCACCGCGTCGGTGTTCCACCGGTACCGCAGCGAGCACGCAATGCTCCGCTACCTCCGCCGGTTGGCCGATCGCGACCTCGCGCTCGACCGGGGCATGATCCCACTCGGTTCGTGCACGATGAAGCTCAACGCGACCTCGGAGATGGAGCCGATCGGCTGGCCCGAGTTCGCCGACATCCATCCCTTCGCGCCCGACGACCAGACCGTCGGCTACCGGACGATGATCGAGCAGCTCGAGGGCTGGCTCGCCGAGATCACCGGCTACCACGCCGTGAGCGTCCAACCCAACGCCGGGAGCCAGGGCGAGTTCGCGGGACTGCTCGCGATCCGCCGCTACCACGAGGCGCGCGGCGACGATCAGCGCACGGTCTGCCTGATCCCCGCGAGCGCCCACGGCACCAACGCCGCGAGCGCGGTGATGGCCGGGCTCCGGGTGGTCGTCGTCGCCTGCGACGACGACGGCAACGTCGACATGGACGACCTGCGCACCAAGATCGATGCCGCCGGCGACCAGCTCTCGGCGGCGATGGTCACCTACCCCTCGACGCACGGTGTGTTCGAGACCGAGATCGCCGAGCTGTGCGAGTTGGTGCACGCGGCCGGCGGCCAGGTGTACGTCGACGGTGCCAACCTCAACGCGCTCGTCGGACTCGCCCAGCCCGGGGAGTTCGGTGCCGACGTCAGCCATCTCAACTTGCACAAGACCTTCTGCATCCCGCACGGGGGCGGCGGACCCGGCGTCGGTCCCGTCGCGGTTCGCGAGCACCTCGCACCGTTCCTGCCGAGCAGCCCGATCGGCGACGACCCGACCGGGGCGGTGAGTGCCGCACCGTTCGGGTCGGCCGGCATCCTGCCGATCTCGTGGATGTACGTCCGGATGATGGGTGCCGACGGACTCCGGCGGGCGACCGAGGTCGCCATCCTCGCTGCCAACTACGTCGCGGGGAGGCTCGACGGCGCCTTCCCCGTGCTCTACACGGGCGCCCACGGCCGCGTCGCCCACGAGTGCATCGTCGACATCCGGCCGCTGACCGCGGCGACCGGTGTCACCGTCGACGACGTCGCCAAGCGGCTGATCGACTTCGGGTTCCACGCCCCGACGATGAGCTTCCCGGTCGCCGGCACGCTGATGATCGAGCCGACCGAGAGCGAGGATCTCGCCGAGCTCGACCGGTTCTGCGATGCGATGCTCACGATCCGGAGTGAGATCGAGCAGATCGAGCGGGGCGACATCGACGTGGCCGACAGTCCGCTCCGGCACGCGCCGCACACCGCCGCCGACGTGATCGACGACGAGTGGTCTCGCGCGTACCCGCGCGAGGTCGGCGCGTTCCCGCTCCCCCACCTGCGTGTCGACAAGTACTTCCCGCCGGTCTCGCGCATCGACGGGGCGAGCGGCGATCGCCACCTGATCTGCACCTGTGAGCCGCTCGACGACCTCGCAGCCGACGCCTCGTCCTGACCGACGCCCCACCCGGCCCCCGGCCGGGGCCAGCACCGTCGGGGGTCGCGAACCGCCGGTGGGTAGATTCGGCGGGATGACCGACGACTTCGCCCGCAACGACGGGATCGCCGACGTGATCAACCTCCTGGCGGCCCCGATCGCCAGCGGGATCCGGACCGTCGAGCAGGTGCGGCGTGGGGTCGACGAGTTGCTCGCCTCGATCGAGAACATGAACCGGACGATGGCCAACCTCAACGAGACGGCCGAGCGCGTCAACGTGTTGCTCGGCGAGGTCGAGGAACCGATCCGCACGATGATGCCCCAGCTCACGAGGACCATCCGCGCCGCGGACGAGATCACCACAGCGCTCGAGGAGCCGGTGCGCTCCGCGGCGCCCAACCTCGAACGCGCGGTCGGTGCGTTGAGCTCGCCGGCCTTCACGTCGCTGCCCGGTCAGGTCAACGACTTCATGGCGACGGTCGCCGACTTCTCGCAGCGCCTCGCGCCGCTCACGCAGCTCGCCGAGAACGCCGGCGGTCTGTTCGGCGGCTTCCGGGTGCCGGGGATGTCCCGACCTGCCAGCCCGCCGCCGGCCGCCCAACCGACCCCGCACGTCACGGCGACCACGAAGAAGGTCACGAAGAAGCCTGCCGCCAAGAAGCGGGCCAAGAAGCCCGCTGCGAAGCAGCCCGCCTCGACGGCGAAGAAGGCCGCGTCGTCGACGAAGAAGGCTGCGTCCGGGGGCGACTCGGGCGACTCGTCCTGAGCGTCAGCGTCGCCAGAACGGGAGTTCGACGCGGGTCGCCGGGGTCGCCGTCCCGCGCATGTCGATCGCCAGACCGCCGTCCGGGTCGAGATCGGTCGGGACGAACGCGAGGGCGATGCCCCGTTCCAGCATTGGCGAGAAGTTGCCGGAGGTGACCTCGCCGACGGTCCGCCCGTCGTGCACGACGGCGTAGCCCTTCCGGGGTGGGCGTCGCCCGTCGACGGCGAGACCGATGAGTTGTCGCGCGACCCCGCGCTCGCGCTGGTCGACGAGCGCCGTCCGGCCGACGAAGCTCTGCTTGCCGAGCGCGACCACCCAGCCGAGCCCCGCCTCGTCGGGGGTGATCTCGGGTCCGAGCTCGTTGCCGTGGAGGGGCAGCCCGGCTTCGAGCCGCAGCGTGTCGCGTGCGCCGAGACCGGCGGGGTGGACGCCGGCGTCGACGACGGCGTCCCAGAGATCCGTGGCCGCGTCGGCCGGGACGGTCAGCTCGACGCCGTCCTCGCCGGTGTATCCGGTGCCGGCGATCGCACCGCTCGTCGCGCCGTGCTCGAACGTGCCCACCCGGAAGCGGCCGACCCGGGCGGCGTCGCCGATGACTGTCGCGAGCTGCTCCCGGGCGGTCGGACCCTGCACGGCCAGCACGGCGCGCGTCGGCGTGATGTCGACGCCGCCCACCGCCGCGACGACGCGGTCGGTGTTGGAGGCGTTGGGCATGACGTCGAAGGTCCCGTCGGCGTGCCACCACACGATCAGGTCGTCGAGGACGCCACCGGCGTCGTTCAGCAGGTGGGTGTACTGGGCGCGACCCGGCCCGATCTTGCCGAGGTCGTTCGACAGCGCGTGCTGCAGGCGGTGGAGGGCGCCGTCGTCGTCGAGACGGACCGTGCCCAGGTGAGAGACGTCGAAGACGACCGCGTCGGACCGGCACCGGCGATGCTCGTCGACGGTACTCCCGTAGTCGAGCGGCATCTCCCATCCGCCGAAGGGCACCATGCGGGCACCGGCGGTGACGTGGCGGCCGTGGAGCGGCGAACGGCGCAGGCTGTCGGTCAGTGGCCGACCGCCTCGGGCACACCGCCGATGTCGAGCCCGAGGCTGACCACCTGATCGTCGACTTCGTGCTTGACGCCGGCGAGTGCGAGCACGTTGAGGACCCCCTGCCCGTTGGCGAGGACATCGACGAGCTCGTCGTCGTGCGCGAGCACGACGCTGCTCCCCGAGATCACGAGGTGCGCCGATGCGATGTCGGCGTTCACCTTCTCGCGGAGGAACGCGAACACCTTGCGGACCGATTCGAGCTTGATGCCGGCGTCGAGCAACGTCTTGATGACGCGGAGCTCGAGGAGGTCCTGGTAGCTGTACTGCCGACGGCTCCCACTCCCGCTGGCATCGGACAGGCTCGGCCTGATGAGGTCGGTGCGGGCCCAGTAGTCGAGCTGGCGATAGCTGATGCCCACCACCTTGGCCGCCTGTGTCCCGCTGAACCCGGTCTCCGGTGTCGTCACGTCGTCCCCTCTCTTCGGCCGCTCGCACGGCGCCTGCCCCAACCAGTCGTGCAGCGTTTCGGTCCGCCGGAGTGGACACCCCACACGGATGTAACTACGGGAGTGCAACCATACGACAGCGGGGCGCGGGCGTCAAACGGTCGCGCACCGGAGCTCCCCGGTCAGGGAGCGAAGTCGTCGGCGCTGACGTTGTCGATGAAGTCCTTGAACTCGTCGATGATCTCGGTCTCGTCGCCGGGCTCGGGCTCGGGCACCTGGCCGACGTCGTCGAGCAGCTCGTCGCTGGCGAACAGCGGGGCACCGGTGCGGACCGCGAGGGCGATCGCGTCGCTCGGGCGGGCCGACACGACACGCTGGCCGTCCGAGGTCGTCAGGTGGAGCTCGGCGTAGTAGGTGTGGTCGAGCACCTCGGTCACGACGACGCGCTCGAGCTCGGCACCGAGGTCGCCGACGACGGTGACGAAGAGATCGTGGGTGAGCGGCCGCGGGGGCTCGATGCCCTCGAGCGAGTAGTGGATCGCCGACGCCTCGGGCGCACCGATGTAGATCGGCATGAGCCGGCGTGGCGCCTCCTGCTCTTGCAGCAGCACCATCGGCGTGTTCGCCGGGATCTCCACCCGGACTCCGACCAACTCCATGGGGACCACGCCCGTACCTTAGTGCCGACGCGCCAGGCGCGCGTCGCGGAGTCAGCGATCGAACGGGTGGTGCAGAGCGTGGCGGATCAACGCCGATCGCAGCGTGGCGCCCAGTTCGTCGAGGTCGTGCAGCTGCCGTTTCGCGGCTGCCACGCTGTCCGGGTTGCGTTGCCGCAGACGGGGCGTCACGAGCTGCTCGTAGAGCGACACCTCGCGCTCAGCGGAGGTCCGGAAGGTGCGCAGGTGGCGTGCGTCGACGCCGGCGCGCATGAACGCGACGGCGGGTCGTGCGATCTCCACGGCGTCGTCGCCGTAGGTCGGCGGCCCGCCACCGTCGCGCCGGTGGACGATGCCGAAGCTCTCGAGATCGTCGATCTCGGAGTCGGTCATCCCGACGAGTGCGCACAGCTCGTCGCGGGTGAGGGCGACTCCCGGCAGGAGCTGGGGCGGGTTCGCACCTTCGTCGGGCTCCGGCTCCGGCGTCGCGCTGTCGATCGCGTCGGTCGCGTGCTGGTCGGCGTCCGGTGTCCCGCCGGCACCTGCGGCCGGATGCGACGACATCGACGCGGCCGGGACCTCGGGCGCCGCGACCGTGTCGGCTGCCGTGTCTGCGGCGGTGTCGGTGGCGGTGTCGGCTGTGGTTTCGGCGGTGCCGTCGTCGGGGTCGCCGCCCTCGGACGCGGGGCGTTGGTTCTCGCCGGTGGGATCGATCTGGCCGTTCTCGAGTCGATCGCGGATGACCCGAAGCGGGAGGAAGTTGTCCTTCTGCTCGGCGAGGATCACCCGCAGCAGTTGCACGTCGTGGTCGTAGAACTTGCGGTACCCGGACGCGGTCCGCTCCGGTTCGATCAGGCCCTGGCTCTCGAGGAAGCGGATCTTGGAGATGGTGACGTCGGGGAACTCCTCGAGGAGGAGCCCGAGCACCTCGCCGATCGACAGGTAGCCGGCGCCGCCGGAGTCAGCCATCGGTGCGCTCGAAGAAAACGAGCCGGAACTTGCCGATCTGGAGCTCGTCGCCGTGGCGCAAGCCGACCCGCTCCACACGCTCCTGGTTGACGTACGTCCCGTTGAGCGAGCCCGAGTCGGCGACGGCGTACCCGCCTTCGATGCGCTGCACCTCGGCGTGACGACGCGACACGGTGATGTCGTCGAGCGAGATCTCGCTGTCCGGGTGGCGCCCGAGCCGGGTGACGTCGTCCTCGAGCGGGAACCGGGCCCCGGCCTGCGCACCGGCACGCACGATCAGGACGCCGACCCCCTTGGAGAGTTCGCCGATCGGGACGACGACGTCGTCGTCGTCGGGGCCGGGGGCATCTTGGAGCGGGTCGACGGCTGTGAGGGTGATCGTCCGGTCGTCGAGGACGTCGAGCGGCGAGCCACAGCTCGAGCAGAAGTTGCTCTCCGGCGGGTTCCGGTGGCCGCAGTGGTTGCAGAAGGTGTAGCTGGACATCATCAGCCTTCGGTGAGTGCGGTGTAGGCCGCGGCGTCGAGGAGGCCGTCGAGCTGTGCTGCGTCGGTCACCTCGATCTCGCACAGCCACCCGTCGCCGTACGGGTCGTCGTTGAGCAGCTCGGGGTGTTCGGCGAGGTTCTCGTTGATCGCGACCACGACCCCACCGACCGGGGCGTAGAGCTCCGACACCGACTTGGTCGACTCGAGCTCACCCACCGATTCTCCCGACGTGACCGACGCGCCGACCTCGGGGAGGTCGACGTAGACCACGTCGCCGAGCGCGTCCTGAGCGAAGTCGGTGATGCCGACGCGCACGCGCTCGGGAACGTCGGTGGGGCGAGCCCACTCGTGTTCCGCTGAGTACCGGAGGCCCTCGGGCACGTTCATGGGCGCAACCGTACCCGCTGGGCACCGTCAGGTGTCCATTCGCCGCAGGTCACGGATCGGAACGGTGTGCCGGATCGGTCTCGACCTCACGCGGAGGTCGAGCCTCTTGCGGAGCGGACGCCGTCGCGGATCACGGGGACGTAGGCGAACGCGGTGTAGTAGCTCAGGACGAGACCGGGGATGCCGAGGACCCACGCTGCGACCTCGAACCAGTCGGCCAGCGGCGAGCTCGATGCGCCCATCAGGAACCCGGGAACGGCGAACATCAGGAGGAACGTCGCCGTCTTGCCCCACCAGGTCACGTCGAAGCGCTCCATGCCGTACACCAGCGTGGCGTACGCGACTGCGCTGCCGACCGCCACCTCGCGCACGAGGATCGCCACACCGAACCACACCGGCATCGCGCCGTTGACCAGGATCGCGATCACCGCCACGCCGAACAGGATGCGATCGGCCGTCGGATCGAACTTCTTGCCGAACTCGCTCGTCTGACCCAGTCGGCGGGCGAGGTAACCGTCGACCCAGTCGGTCGCTCCCAACCCGCCGAGCAACCACGCGGCCGCCTGCCGCGACGGCAGGCCGAAGAGCAGCCAGACGAAGAGCGGGAGGCACAGCAGCCGGAGGAGGGTGACGAGGTTGGGGATCGTCCAGATGGTGTCGACCTCGCCGTCCGGCGTCCTGGCGGTGGCGTCCACGAGGGCGAGCCTACGCACACGTTCTACAGTGCGGCCATGGTGACGATCTTCACCCGCATCATCGACGGCGAGATCCCCGGCACCTTCGTGTGGCGTGACGAGCACTGCGTCGCGTTCATGTCGATCAACCCGATGGCGCACGGGCACACCCTCGTCGTGCCGATCGACGAGATCGACCACTGGGTGGACGTCCCGCCCGACCTCGCAGCCCACCTGTTCGAGGTGACCCGACATATCGGCGTGGCGCAGCAGGCGGCGTTCTCGCCGGAGAAGGTCGGCGTGATCATCGCCGGGTACGAGGTCCCGCACGCCCACATCCACGTGCTCCCGACCAACTCGATGGCGCAATTGTCGTTCGCCAACGCCGCCGCGAACGTCGCTCGCGAGGATCTCGAATCGGCCGCCGCGGCGATCCGTGCCGCGCTCCGCGAGGCGGGGTTCGACGAGCAGGTCGCCGGATGAGCGGGCCGGATCGCGGCCCGACGCCGGCGTCGGTGGATGCCGATCCCGGCGAGGTCGGCATGTCGGCCGACCGTCTCGCGCGCATCGATCGGCACTTCTCCGGCTACGTCGAGGACGGCCGACTCGCTGGATGGCAGGTCGCGGTGAGCCGCCATGGTCGGGTCGTGCACCACTCGACGTGTGGGCTCCGGGACGTCGAGGCGGCGATCCCGTGGTCACCCGACACGGTCGCACGCCTGTACTCGATGACCAAGCCCGTGACGTCGGTGGCCGCGATGATGCTCCACGAGGAGGGCCGGCTCGCGCTCACCGATCCGGTCCATCGGTACCTGCCGAAGTACCGCACGTGCCGGATCTTTCGGACGGGTTCGACCGCGTTCCCGCAGACGACCTCGGTCGGCGAACCGATGCGGATCCGGCACCTGTTCACCCACACGTCGGGCCTCACCTACGGCTGGCATCATCGCCACGTCACCGACGCGCTGTACCGCCAGGCCGGGTACGAACTCGGCGTACCCGACGGCGTCGACCTCGCCACAGCGTGCCAGCACTGGGCTGCGCTCCCCCTGGTCGCCCAGCCCGGCACGCAGTGGAACTACGGCGTGTCGACCGACGTGCTCGGGCGGGTCGTCGAGGTGATCTCCGGTCAGCCGCTCGACGAGTTCGTCACGGAGCGGATCCTGCAGCCGCTCGGCATGCACGACACCGCCTATCACGTCGCAGGGCGCACCGATCGGGTCGCCCGGCTCTATCAGCCGTCGCTCGGCGGCGGCGCACTGCAGCGCAGCCCGCAGGAGGTGTATCCGACCGAACGACCGTCGTTCGTCGGCGGCGGCAGCGGCCTGTGGGGCACGGCCGCCGACTACCTCCGCTTCTGCCACATGCTGCTCGGACGCGGCGCGCTCGGCGACACCCGCATCCTCGGGTCGCGCACGGTCGACCTGATGACGTCCAACCACCTGCCGGGCGGCGCCGACATGGAGGACATGCAGCGTCCCGAGTTCGCCGACGGCTCGTCGCGGGGGGAAGGGATGGGGCTCGGCGTGTCGGTCATGCTCGACCCGATCGCCAACGGCGCCCCGTCGTCGGTCGGTGAGTTCGCCTGGGGTGGCGCGGCGAGCACGGTGTTCTGGTGCGACCCGGTCGAGGATCTCGCCGTCGTCTTCCTCACCCAACTCCTCCTGGGCGCCCATCCCATCCGCCACGAGCTCAAGCGAACCGTCTACCAGGCCCTCGTCGACTGACGCGCGACCCCAGATGTCCGTCGCGTGTCAGCCACCGGCGAGGTCGCTGAGGACAGCGGCCCGGTTGGCGTCGACGGTGTCGTGGGAGCCGGCTGCGGTGCGGTTGATGTCGCTGAGGGTGCCGGCTCGGTTGGCGTCGGCTGCGCCGTGGGAGCTGATGACCGTCGAGGTCTCCGGCCCGTCGTCGAGCACGGCGGTGACGAGGGCGCCGACGGCAACTGCGCCGGCGAGCAGGAGCGCGATCGCCCCGCGCCCCCCGGACCCCGACCGGACGGACGGGTCTGCGGGATCGTGCCCCGTCGCTCGGTCGGCGTCGAACGTCGTGGTCGAGTGGGTGGTCGGCGTGTTGGTGTCGGTGGTGGTCGGCGTGCTGGTGCCGGTGGTGAGGGACATGGTCATCTCCTGTGTGATGTGTCGTGTCGTCGGCCCGTTCGAGCCACCAGCACCGTCGCGATCGCCCGTGGCATCGTTGTCGCAAACGGGGGCGACGGCCGCCGGCACGTGGTCCGATCACCGCCGCCACTCGCCACGAAACACCCCCGTGAACAGGTGTTTCGGCGCTGTCACGCAGCTGCAACATCGGGCCGGTTGCATACGACGCAGCGACTAGGGTCGATCGACAGGGAGGACCAGGCGATGCAGGTCGGAGTGCTCGGGCCGATCACCGTGACCGCCGCGGACGGTGAGGTCGACATCGGTGGGCCGCGCCAGCGGCGCCTCCTCGCGGCGCTCGCGGTCCACGGCGGCCGGATCGTCCCGCTCGACCGTCTGGTCGACATGGTGTTCGACGGCGAGCCGCCTCGATCCGCGAGCACGTCGATGCGGAGCTATGTCGCTCGCCTCCGACGGGCGTTCGCGGACGCCGATCTGCCCGGCGAGTTGGTCGCCACCGAGCCCGGCGGGTACGGCCTGCGGGTCGAGCCCGAGCAGGTCGACGCTGCCCGCTTCGAAGCGAGCATCGAGACCGCGAGAGCGCAGCTCGCCGATCGGGACCCGATCGCCGCGATGTCCACCCTGCGGGCCGGCCTCGACCTGTGGCGCGGGGACGCCTACGGTGAGTTCGCCCACGAGGAGTGGGCACACGCCG
>CBFCWS010000036.1:0-14109 GCA_965601765.1 uncultured Ilumatobacter sp.
GTCGGGTCGTTCGAGGACGGCGACCCGGTCGTTGCGGCGACGCGCGAGCGAATCGAGTCGGCCGACCACGTCACCGTCGTGCCGTGGTCGGACGACACCGGGGTCGCGTACGCGGCGATGGACGTGCTCGCGTACCCGTCGTACCGCGAGGGCCTGCCGAACGTCCCGCTCGAAGCGCAGGCCTGCGAGGTGCCCGTCGTCGGCTATGCCGCCGTCGGGACCGTCGACGCGGTCGTCGGCGGCGAGGGCGGTGTTCTCGTGCCGGTCGGCGATAGCGACGCGCTGGCAGCGGCGATCGGTGCCCTCGCCGCCGACGGGGAGCGTCGCGCCGACATGGGTCGGCGGGGGCGGGCATCGGTCGTCGAGCGCTTCGACCGCCGCTCGATCTGGCGGGCGGTGGCGACCGCGCTCGGCGGTGGCGGAACCCGGTGATCTGCGGGCCGGCTCGACGGGTGGCGTGGCCGCGACGGATGCGCCCGAGGAGCTCCCGGGCGTGGCCGCGCACGTTCACGCGGTTGCGGGCCAGCGCCGAGCTGGCGAAGCGCGCCCGGACGGCCCGGTTACCGATATAGAACGTTCGGTAGACTTCTGCCATGGCGCTGAGCATCAAGAACGACGAGGCCGACCGCCTGGCGCGTGAGCTCGCCGCTGCGACCGGTGAGTCGATCACCGATGCCGTGACCCGAGCGATCGAGGAGCGCCTCGAGCGTGAGCGACGTGCTCGTTCGGGGCTGGCCGAGCGTCTCCGCCGTCTCTCGGAGGAGGCGGCCGCGCTGCCGCTGCTGGACGAGCGCCCGGACGACGAGCTCCTCGGCTACGACGACATCGGGATCCCGACGTGACCGTCGTCGTCGACACGTCTGCGATCGTGTGCATGTTGCTCGGCGAGCCCGAGGCATCGCAGGTCGGCCAGGTGCTCGCTGCCGACGACGAACCGCTGATGAGCGCGGCGACATTCGTCGAGACGATGATCGTCGCCGAGGGCCGGAAGGGACCGGCAGGTGCGCTGAAGGCCGAACAGATCGTTCGCGAGTCGGGGATCACGGTCGTTCCACACGATGCCGACGTCGCCGTTGCGTCGGTCGACGGCTGGCGCCGCTTCGGCAAGGGTCGGCATCCGGCGGCCCTGAACCTCGGAGACTGCTACGCCTACGGTCTGGCACGCGTGCGGAACCTCCCGGTGCTCTGCGTCGGCGGCGACCTCGCCCGGACCGACGTGGCCACACTGCCGTGAGCGACCGTCGCACTCACGTGTCCGGCACGACGAGCCGGTGACCCCGGTCCGTGTCCTGTACGTCGTCGAGGGCCTCGGGCCGGGCGGCGCCGGGTCGAGTTCGGCGAGGACGTCGAGCTGTGATCGGTCTCTCACGGGAGCACGTTCGCGGCGTCGTGTCCCTCCGCCCGGAAGCAGGGCCGCCTGCGGGCACCGTCCGCGAGCTCGCACGCCTCCTGTCGGATGGGGCCACCGGCCGTCGTGGTCGCAACTGTTCGCCGACCGGCCGCCCGCCGTCCTGCTCGCCGACGATCCGCGCCTCGACGTGCCCGACCCCTACGGCAGGCCGGCGCTCGAGCACATGACGACCGTCCACGACCTGCCGATGCTGTCGGCAGCCGTGACCGACGGGCTCGCCGCGATCCCCGAGGGGTCGCGATCGGCCTCGCCGTGGTGCCTCAGGCGACCGCCGAATCGACGGTGGTGCGGGGCTGCACCCGTTCGGGTGCGGTGAACCGCGCCGCGCCGTCGACGCGGTCGTTGAGGACCCGCCAGGCCGCCGGCACGCAACGCCGGAGGTAGGGCCCGAGCCGGACGAACGAACGCCCGGACGTGCGGAACCGGTAGGTGATCGGCGTCTCGTGATAGCCGTAGCCGCGCTGGACCAGATCGAGGGTGAGCACCTGGGCGTAGTTGTAGTCATGGGCGACGACGGCGTCGTTCGCCGCACGCGCCGACAGGGCGCGATAGCCCGACTGGCCGTCGCTGACGGGAGCGCGGGTCATCCAGCGGACCCAGCGGGTCAGCACGCGGTTGCCCGCGCGGCGGTGCGGGCGCATGTACTCGATCCGGCCGCCGAATCGCGTGCCGACGACGTAGTCCGCGGTGCCGTCGAGCACCGGCCGCACCAGCCGTTCCAGCTCCCCGGGGTCGTACTCGCCGTCGGCGTCGCAGAACGCGACCGCAGCGGCGTCGAGCTGCGTGCCGATCCCGAACCCGGTCGCGACCGCAGCGCCGAGACCGAGGTTGACGGGGTGCCGGACGACCGTGGCACCGGCCTCCCGGGCGACGATCGCCGTGTCGTCGGTCGAGCCGTCGTCGACGACGACGACCTCGACGGGGTGCGGACCGATCCGCCGTGGTGCGCGGGCGATCACCGCGGCGAGTCGGGGTGCCTCGTCGTGGGCGGGGAGGAACAGGACGACCGGCCGGCCGGGCCGGGGCAGGGGAGCGGGGGTCGCGGGTGTCATGTCGCGAGGGACTCGGAGACGGAACACGTCGGTGACATTACACCACGACGTTAGGGCTGCCTAATAGCCTGGTTCCGAAGCGTTGCCTCGACGGCTCGGGATCGCCGCCAGCCCCACGATCCCGAGCTCGGTGGCGTACCGTCGGCCGAGCCGCCGACGCGAGCGGTCGCGCGGGAGCTTGACGTCGCCGTCGAGGCGGTGGACGACCGCGAAGCCGCTCGACTCGAGCATCTCCCACCACGTCGACGGCGGCCGCGGCCGGAGCTCGGTGGCGAACACTGCCGACGCCGCCTCCTGCAGGACGGCGATCCGCTCGGCGTCGACGACGTCGGGGCGCAGGCAGAGTTCTCGGATCCCGAGCCGGCCCGAGCCCGCCAGCAGTTCTGCTGCGGCGCCGAGCGCGGCGAGCACCTCGCCGTCGGTCATCGCCGACAGCGCGAAGTCGTCGGTGACCACCGTCGGCGCGGCCGACCCGCCGGTCGCGCGGAGGAGTGCGTCGATCGTCAGCTCGCGGTCGTCGACCGTCACGTCGAGCGAGCGGCGGAGCTGCTTGGCCAGTCCGCGTGGCTGTCGATGCACCCAGCCGTCGTCCACGCCGTCGACCACGTCATCGACCTACGTACGGCGTGGGCGGCGTCCCCAACGGTTCGCGGACTCAGGTGGCGACGAGGATGCGGTCGCTCGCGAAGGCGCCGACACCCACGTGGCGTTCACCGATGGTGACCGTCAGGGTGCCGTCGGGCGATGCGGCGACGACCGTGCCCGTGCGCCCGGGGCGGATCTCCGACTGCTCGAGGAACTCGAGCAACCCCGGCTCGAACTCGAGCTCCTCGGGGATGCGGGTCACGGTGAACGAGTGGCCGACCCCGATCGACGACAGCGTCGACAGGTTGGCCGGCTGGTAGGCGGAACCGGGGATCGGGTTGCCGTGCGGGCAGGTCGTCGGGTTGTCCAGGAGGTCGTCGATGGCCCGTTCGACCGACTCGCTCATCACGTGCTCCCACTTGCCGGCCTCGTGGTGCGCCTCGGCCCAGGACAGGTGGAGGACGTCGGTGAGGAAGCGCTCCGCGAGCCGGTGGCGCCGCGCCGTGCGCTCGCCGAGCTCGCGGCCCGCCGTCGTCAGCTCGATGCCGCCGCCGGTCGTGACGAGGCCCTCGGCCTCCATCCGCTTGATCATCTCGCTGACCGCAGGGCGACTGATGTCGAGCCGCTCCGCGATGCGTGCCTGGATCACGTCGATGTCGTCTTCTCGGAGCTCGTAGATGGTGTTGCAGTACTCCTCGAAGGCTGGATGATGCTCCCCGGGCGCCGGCATGTGATCAGCCTACCGCCGCGGACAATTGGGGTCTGACCCCAGGTGTCGCGCAGGTGTCGCTACCCGGCGACGTCGAAGCCGGCTTCGTCGATCGCGGCGACGATCGCCGCTCGCTCGCCGCCGACGACCGTCACGGTCTTGGCGTCGAGATCGACGGAGACCCGTTCGACGCCGTCGACGGCGCCGACCTCCCGCTCGATGGCGGCGCGGCAGTGGTCGCAGGTCATCGCCGGGACGTCGAGGATCGCGGTGTCGTTCATGATGGGTCTCCTGGGTTGATGTGTCGCCCGACGCGTCGGAGGCGCAGGCTGTTGGCGACGACGGTCACCGACGAGCAGGCCATCGCGGCGCCGGCGATCATCGGGTTGAGCACACCGGCCACGGCGAGGGGGATCGCGGCCGAGTTGTAGGCGAACGCCCAGAACAGGTTCTGGCGGATCGTGCGCTGTGTGCGCCGGGCCAGATCGATCGCGGTGACGACGCCGGCGACGTCACCGCCCATCAGCGTGAGATCGCTCGACTCGATGGCGACGTCGGTGCCCGTACCGATCGCGACGCCGAGGTCGGCCTGCACGAGGGCGGGGGCGTCGTTGACACCGTCGCCGACCATGGCGACACGCTCCCCGTCGGCCTGGAGCCGTGCGATCTCGGCCTGCTTGTCCTCGGGCAGCACCTCGGCGATCACGCGGTCGATGCCCGTCTGGTGGCCGATCGCCTCGGCGGTCCGGCGGTTGTCGCCGGAGATCATCACGACGTCGAGTCCGAGCCGATGGAGGCTCGCGACCGTGTCGGGCGCGCTGGGGCGCAACGTGTCGGCGACCGCCATCACGCCCCGCACCCGTCCGTCCCACCCGGCGAACACGGTGGTCGAACCCGATTCCTCCAGGCGCTCGGCCTCGGCTCGGACGTGATCGTCGAGCAACAGTCCGGCACCGGTCACGAACCGGCGTCGGCCGACCCAGACGGTCCGGCTGTCCGCACCGTCGATGTCGTCGGCGACAACGGCGCGGATGCCCCGGCCCGCGTGGGCTTCGAACGCCGTGGTCGCCGGCAGCGGCGCATCGTCGGCGCGGGCGGCGTCGACGATCGCTCGACCGATCGGGTGCTCGCTGTCGGCCTCGACGGCACCGGCGAGGCGCAGCACCTCGGGTGCGTCGTCGGCGACGATCTCGGTCAGGACCATGCGTCCCTGGGTCAGCGTGCCCGTCTTGTCGAACACGACGGTCGAGATCCGTCGCGTCAGCTCGAGCGCCTCGACCGACTTGATCAGGATGCCGAGCTGCGCACCCCGCCCCGTCCCCACCATGATGGCCATGGGGGTCGCGAGGCCCAGTGCGCAGGGGCAGGCGATGATCAGGACGGCGACCGCCGCCGAGATCGCGTCGGCGGTGTCGCCCGTGACGAACATCCAGCCGGCGAAGGTCGCGAGCGAGATGGCGATGACGACGGGCACGAACACCGCCGAGATCCGGTCTGCGAGGCGTTGGGCGGCCGACTTGCCCACCTGTGCGGCCTCGACGAGCCGGACGATCTGCGCCAACGCGGTGTCGGCGCCGACCGCCGTCGCCTCGACCGTGAGGACACCGGAGGTGTTGATCGTCGCGCCGGCGACGGCATCGCCGACCGACTTCTCGACGGGGAGCGACTCACCGGTCAGCATCGACTCGTCGAGGGCGCTGTGGCCGTCGACGACGAGCCCGTCGACCGGGACCTTCTCGCCCGGCCTGATGCGCACGCGGTCGCCGACGATCACCTGTTCGACCGGGACCATCACCTCGTCGCCGCCGCGGAGGAGGCGGGCCTCCTTGGCGCCGAGGGTGAGCAGCGCGTGCAGGGCGTGCCCGGCACGGCGCTTGGCCCGGGCCTCGAAGAACCGCCCGAGCGTGATGAAGAACATGATGAAGACCGACGCCTCGAAGTACAGCTCGTGGCCGCCGGTGAGGAGTTGGACGGTGCTGTATCCGTAGGCGGCGAGCGTGCCCGTCGCGATCAGCGTGTCCATGTTCGCCGTGCCGTGGCGTGCCCGGTTGACCGCACCGACGAGGATCGGCCAGCCCACCCAGAACTGCACGGGGGTCGCGAGGGCGAAGCTGATCCAGCGGATCGGGTCGGACATCATCGCCGACTCGCCGCCGAGCATCACGCCGAGCATGAAGACCGCCGCTGGTGCGGCGGCGATGGCACGCCGGCGCCACGCGGCTTCCTCGTCGGCGTGCGGATCGCGGTCGTCGATCGCCGGTGCGTCCTGTCGCGGGGCGCCGGGCGTCGGCTCGTTCGTCCGGGTGCGGGCGGGGTAGCCGAGGCGGGTGACGACGTCGACGAGCGCCGTCGGATCGGTGGTACTGCTGTCGTCGAGGACGACCGTGCCGCGGCCGGTGGCGAAGTTGACCTCGGCGTCGACGACCCCCGGCTGCTTGCCCAGCGCCCGCTGGACCCGAGCCGAGCAGGAGCCGCAGGTCATGCCCTCGATGTCGAGCTCGATGCGGTCGGCCGCCGCGGCCGGGGGTTCGAGACCACCGACGACCTCGTACCCGCTCCGCTCGATGGTCGACCGGAGTGCGTCACGGTCGACGTCGGGGACGGTGGTGACGTGGGCCCGCCCGGTGGCGAAGTTGACGTCGGCCGCCACGACGTCGTTGCGCTTGGCGAGTGCTCGCTGCACCCGGGCCGCGCACGAGCCGCAGGTCATCCCGGCGATCTTCACGTCGAACGCCCTGGTCGTGTCGCTGCTCGGGGTCTCGATGCTCATCTCACCATCAACCCTACGGATTGAAGTCAGCTGCAAGGCAAGGTGACGTCGGTCACATGGGGCCGGCCGGCTCGCCGAGCACCTGGCAGCGATTCGGGTCGTTGCACGCCGCGGGGTCCAACCGCTCGGCCCGGTCGGCCAGGCTCCGGAGCTCCTCGCGGGCGTGCTGCATGCGCTCGATCTGGGCGTCGAGGTCGGCGAGGTGCCGAGCGAGGAGCTCGCGCGTGTGCCCGCACGACCGGCCGCCGGCGTCCTTGATCTCGAGGATCGACCGGATCTCGTCGAGCGACAGGCCGCTCGCCTGCGACCGCTGGATGAACCGGAGCCGGTCGGCGCCGGCGGTCGTGTAGATGCGGTAGCCGCTGGCGTCGCGCCGCGCCTCGGGCAGCAGCCCGATCGACTCGTAGTACCGGATCGTCGCCGGGGTCATCCCGACCTGCTCGCCGAGCTCGCCGATCTTCATCGCGCCATTCTCGCAGGCTCCTCGCCGAGGTCTCGCGCACCACGGTGCCGACGCCTCGCCACCGTCGGGTGCCGGCCGAGGGAGGTGACCCGGCGGTGCCCTCGACCGCACCGACGGTCGGTCCGGGATCCGGTCCGATCGGCTCGGGGAGCGTGAACGTCACCGTCGGCGCGTACCCGGTCCGCTCGGGCCTACGAGTCGATGCGTGCGATCGGGCCGCCCTGGACGACGCCGACGTTCTCGGCGACCAGCTGGTACATGACGCCGGCGACCGGCGCCTCGACATCCTGTGAGACCTTGTCGACCTGGACCTCGGCGATCACCTGGCCCTCGGTCACCGGTTCCCCGTGCTCGACGAACCAGGTGCCGACGACGCCTTCGGCCCCGGGGTCGTTCTCCGACATCATCGGGAACGGCACCTCGGTGGTCACGAGGCCAACGCCCGGACCGCGTCGGCGATCTTCTCGCGGGTCGGCAGGATCCCGTACTCCAACGACCGCGCGTACGGGATCGGAACGTCGGGGACGGCGAGTCGCGCCATCGGCTTGGACAGCAGCGTCGGGTCGGTCTCGGCGACGATCGCGGCGATCTCGCCGGTGAGGCCGAAGCTCCGGTAGTCCTCGTCCACGACGAGGAGCCTGCCGGTCTTGCCGACCGACTCGAGCACCGCCCGGCGATCGAGCGGGACCAGGCTGCGGAGGTCGACGACCTCGACGCTGATGCCCTCGCCGCCGAGCTGCTCGGCGACGTCGAGGCTGTGCTGCACCGAGAGCGACAGCGTGACGATCGTGACGTCGCTGCCCTCACGCGCGATGGCGGCCTCGCCGATCGGCACGGTGAATGCCTCTTCGGGGACGTGGGCGATCGAGCGGGGGTTCTTCTCCATCCACACGAGCCCCTGGGCGCCCTTGTGGAACAGGTAGATCACCGGGTTGTCGTCGCGGATCGCGGATGCCATGAGTCCTTTGGCGTCGTAGGGGTTCGACGGGACCACGACCTTCATGCCCGGCAGGTGAGCGAACGTTCCCCACAGGCACTGGGAGTGTTGTGCTCCGTCCGAGTAGCCGCCGCCGGTGGCGGCCATCAGCACCATCGGCACCTTGACCGCTCCGCCGGACTCGTAGTGGATCTTGGCCATGTGGTTGCTGATCTGGTCCATGCAGACCCCGTAGAAGTCGACGAACATCAGCTCGACGACCGGTCGCATCCCTTCCACGGCGGCGCCGATCCCGGCACCGATGAACCCGGTCTCGGAGATGGGGGTGTCGATCACCCGCTCGGCGCCGAACTCGCCGTACAGGTCGGTGGTCGACCCGAAGATGCCGCCGTAGGCGCCGACGTCTTCGCCCATCACGAAGACGTCGGGGTCGCTTCGCATCTCGAGTGCGATGGCCTCGGCCATCGCCTTCGCGGTGGTGATCCGCCGGGTGGGTGTTTCCGTTGCGGTCATGGTGACTTCCTCTCGTGTGGCTCGATCGTGCGGTTCAGGCGAAGACGTCCTGGAGGGCGTCTTCGGGGGCGGGGATCGGACTGCTCGTCGCGAACTCGATCGCAGCGTCGACCTCGGCGTCTGCGGTCGCCTGGATCCCGAGGATCTGCGCGTCGTCCAACTCGCCGGCTTCGACGAGTGCTGCGGCGTACCTCGCGATCGGGTCGCGCTCGTCGACGGTTCCGAGGTCGGGGCGGTATGCCTGGGCGTCTCCTTCGAAGTGGCCCCAGAGACGCAACGTGTGGATCTCGATGAGGCTGGGGCCATCGCCGGCTCGGGCGCGATCGACGGCGGCGCCCGCGGCTTCGAACACGGCCTCGACGTCGTTGTCCTCGACCCGGACGCCCGGGATGCCGTAGCCCGCTGCTCGGTCGGCGTTCGACGTGTTGGCCGTCGAGTCGCTTCGGGGCACGGAGATCGCCCAGTCGTTGTCCTCGATGACGAAGATCACCGGCAGGTCCCACAGGGCCGCCAGGTTGAGCGACTCGTGGAACGCCCCCTGGTTGGCGGCGCCCTCACCGGCGACGGCGACGGCGACGTTGCCGGTGCCGCGACGCTTCATCGCGAACGCCTGCCCGCACGCCACCGGGTAGCCCTGAGCGATGATCCCCGAGCACGAGAAGTGCGTCGCCGGATCGAAGAGGTGCATGTGCCCGCCCTTGCCCTTGCACAGCCCGGTGGTCCGGCCGTAGATCTCGGCGGTCATCGCGTTCATGTCGACGCCGTGGGCCAGCGCGAAGTGGTGCGGCCGATGGGGGGCCGTGACGGCGTCACCCTGCTGCAGGTGTGCGCACACGCCGACGGCTGCGGGCTCCTGGCCGGCCGAGAGGTGCATCTCGCCCGGGATCAAGCCGGCGCCGATGTCCCACGCCGGCTTCTTGTCAGCGTGGTACTCCTGCAAGATGCGCGATTCGTACTGCCGGATGCGGACCATCTCGGTGTAGAGCTCGAGTCGATTCATTTGTGTCACGGTGTTGTCCCTTCTGGATCGTGTTCGGTTCGCGGGTGGTCGGGTCGGGCGTTCGGGAGCGCGTCCCCGTGCGCGCGTCGGTCGAGGTCGTGGCGAGGAGGCCGTGGCGGGCAGCGTGATCGAGGGTTGCGGTCGCGTCGACGACGACGGGGCCGTCCGCTCGCAGCGTGATCGTCGGACGATCGTCGCGCCCGAACCGGAACATGCGCTCACCGTCGATCGCGACGACGCCCTCGGACGCCTCGGCGGTGACCGGGGCATGAAGGCCCAGCTCGCCGATCGACCTCACCCCGACCGGGGCGAGCAGCCCCGGTCCGATCGGGGGACGCAGGACGGTCGTCGCCGGCATCCCGAGCCGGAGGTGCAGCCCGGCCGGCTGACGACGCCGCACGGGACGCAGCTGGCCGCCGATCGCCGACAGCCCGATCGCGTCCGGCTCGGCGAAGCACAGGAACAGCTCGGAGAGCGACGCCGCGTCCCAGACGGCCCCGGATCCGACCACCTCGGCCCGGGTGATCGCGACGTCGACGAGCGCGTTCTCGAGTCGGTCGCCGCACCGGATCTCCATCGTCTTCGCGCGGTAGGTGCCGGCCGCTCGGCTCGCCGCGTTCGAGGCGACCAACCCGGCGGCGAGTCCGGCGATCGTGGGCTCCATCGGTGTCGGGAAGGTGTTGTTCGTCCCGGTGGAGATCGACACGAGGGGGACGTCGGACGACTCGCGAGCGACGACGCGGTTGGTGCCGTCGCCACCGAGCACGACGATGGCGCCCACACCCAGCTCGACCATGGCACGAGTCGCCACCGCCGTGTCGGCGGCGGTGTGGGTGATCGACTGCTCGACGAACTCGACGACGGGCCACGCGTCGCCGGCCCGACGGTTCGCAGCACGTCGGAGACCCGCGGTGATGCCGCCGCGGTCGCTCATCGAGATCACCCGGCCGACCCCGGTGGCCGCCAGGCCGGTGAGCACCCGGTGCAGCCGATTGAGCTTGTCGTGGGTCGTCACCGCGCCACCCTGGGCGACGAGCCGTCGCACGTCGCGAGCCGACGCCGGATTGGCGATGATGCCGACCGTCGTCTGTCCCGTCACGTGCTCGCACCCCCAGCGCTGAGAACCTCTCGACGCCAGCTTGTCCGCGCTCGGCGCATCGCGGGTGTCTCAAGCTGAGACACCCGGCCGCCGGTTGATCTACGATCTGCAGCCGGGTTCCGGAGAGAGGGAAGGGGGTGCTCGTTGGTTCCCACGCCCCGCACCGTCGGTGGCGCCGTCGCCGACATCGTCGCCGCGCGACGTCGGTCCGAGCTGTCCGGGATCGACCCGGTGCGGGGCGAGGTTCGCCACGTCGGCGAGATCCGCTCGGGCGCCGAGGCCATTCGGCAGCTGAGCGCACCCGTGCTCGACGATCTGATGACGCGCGTCGCCGATTGCTCGCTGGGTGCGGTGCTCGCTGATCGCGACGGCGGGCTGACCTGGCGCGACGCTGCCACCGCCACGACGCTGGCGGCGATGGACGACCGGGGGCTCGACGTCGGGAGCTCGCTGGCCGAAGAGGACGTCGGGACCAACGGCGTCGGCACGTCCCTCGAGACGAGACTCCCGACGCTGGTCGTGGGCAGCGACCACCATCTCGAGAACTTCCACGGCTTCACGTGCGCGAACGCGCCGATCATCCACCCGGTGACGCACCGGCTGGAGGGGACCGTCGGCGTGTTGTGCCCTGCCGATGACACCGGGCCGTTGCTGCTGCCGACCGCGGTGCAGCTGGCCACCGAGATCGGCCGGATACTGCTCGAGCGAGCGACACCGGACGAACGCTTCCTGCTGGAGCAGTTCGTGCTGCTGCGGGGACGGGCGAGACGGGCTGTCGCGACGATCGGGCGCGACGTGCTGATCGCCACACCGGCCGCGCAGGGCATGCTGGCGGGCCTCGATCACGGCGAGTTGTGGGATCGCGTGCGGGCGATCGTCCGGCACGCGGACGGGGGCTCGACGGACGTCGACATCGATCGACCGTCGGGCCAGACGCTGCACCTGCGGTGTCGCCCGCTGTACTCCGGAGGTGAGCTCTCGGGCGCCGCCGTCGACGTCGTGCACGACCCGGCGACTCGCGGAGGCCGGCGCCGCGCACGCGACGACCGACTCGGCGACCTGGTCGGTTCGAGCGAGGCCTGGCGGGCACTCGTCCGCGAGGCGCGACGAGCGGCGAAGCTCGACGTTCCGGTACTCGTCGTGGGTGAGCGCGGCAGCGGTCGGGCGTCGGTGGCTCGGGCCATGGCCGAGATGCGCGCGAACGATCGCCTCACGCTCCTCGACAGCAGCAGGGTGCTCGTCGACGGAGCGCAGGAATGGGCGTCGGCGGCGATCGCTGCCCTCTCGACGGAGGGAGTCGTCCTGCTCCGGCGAGTCGGCGAGCTCCCCGACGACGTCGCAGCTGCGCTGGCGAGGTCGCTGGCGGACGGACCACTCCGAGCTCGGGTCATCGCCACCACCGAGCACAGCACGGCTGCCACACCGGGTCGTGCCGCCCTGATGGACCAGCTCGACGTCGTGCGCGTCGTGATACCGCCGCTGCGAGAGCGGCGCGACGACATCGCGCCGCTCGTCAGCGTCCTGAGTCGGCGGTACGGCACCCGGGCGGTCGACGCCCGAGCGGTCGATCTCCTCTATCGCTACTCGTGGCCCGGGAACGTGACCGAGCTGTGTCAAGTGCTCCGTCGCGCACACGCGACCGCGGCGACGGCAGCGATCGGCGCGAGCGATCTGCCTGCCCGCATCCGGGAGACGAACAGCCGCATTCCGACGCACGGTCTGCAGCAGCAGGAGGCCGACGCGATCATCACCGCACTTCGCTCGACGACGAGCCGACGCGCCGCCGCCGAGATGCTCGGCATCTCGCGCGCGACGCTCTACCGTCGCATCGCTGCCTACGGACTCGACGCAGGCGGGTCGTGACGTAGCAGCCGCGCCCACGAGCGGACCAGGAACTCGCAGAGCCCGGAAATGGGATCGAACCGGCGACCTACCGGTGCGACACCGTTCTGACGCCGGCCCCGGTCGCGCAGATCGCGGGCGTCGGCAGGGTGGTCGGGCTCGGCTTCGCCCGCGACGGGGCGCCGCTCGTGGTGGTGGAGACCGACGGGACGGTTCGGCTGTGGGAGTCCGAGCGGGCCGCGCTCGCGGGGACGCTGTGGAACGGCACCTGTCGTGCGTCGCCGTCACCGCCGTGGTACGACGCGTCCACCGACTCGGTGTGGGTTGCCACGTCGGGCACGCCGCTCGAGTTCTCGCTCGACCCTCGACGACGGGCCGAACGGGCCTGTGGTCTCGCCGGGCGCGAACTCACGTGGAGCGAGTGGGAGCGAGCCGTGCCCGGCGACTCACCGCAGCGCGCTGCGTGCTCGTGACCGAGGCGTCGGCCCGACCCATCCGAACCGGTGCAACGCACTGTGATCAGAATGTGATGTCGAACAGCGACCGTTGGCTTCGTCCGCTCGGTGGACCAACGTGAGCATCTGCTCTCGAGCCGGGCGGTGCGCAACCATCGGAGGAACACCATGAAGAAGATCATCGCTGCTGCGGCCATTGCCGCCACCGCCACCATTCCCTTCTCCCCGGCTGCGGCCGACGCGCCGGCGGAGTTCACCGACGTGTCCGTGTTCCAGGAACCTGACCCCTGCAACCCCGACGTCATCCAGACCACGACGCTGAGGTTCGACGTGAAGGTCCACGATCACCCGAACGTGATCGTGTGGATCGTGGACTTCACCGCCGAGACGGACACCGGCTACTTCGGCTCCGGCCGCGACACGATCGTGATGGCGGAGAACCACTTCGCCGATACGCAGACCGCGATCGTCAGCAACGCGGACGGCGATCGGTACAAGGTGAACTTCCACATCAACGGGACGCCCAACGGCATCGCCACCGAGAGGTTCGACATCCGCTGCGTCGTGGACCGCTGATCTTCGCTGTCCGCCTCCACGCCGAGGGAGGATCCACCTCTTCTCGTTCGCCGTGGTCGGTCGCTGAGCGAGACCAACGCACAGATCAGCAGCTCTGGTCTCCGCACAGAGCAAGACGGTGACCATCCCTCCCCGGCGGTGTACCGCTCGACCTACCGGCCGTGGATCAGCTCGCTCGGGTGGCTGTCGTGGTGCCGACGATCCGGTCGAGTACCCGATGTCTCGTGGGTGTGAGCATCCGGGGAGGGCCGCACCCATGACATCACGATGCGGCGATCCCGGACCGGCCTGTTGGAGGTGTTGGCCCGCACCACCGCTCACGTGCTGGGTGACAAGGCCCATGGCGGGTTGCGTCACGACATCGACCCGGACCGGGTCGTGACCCCGATCATGCGACCCGCGGTGGTGTCCTCGACGTCGAGGCACTCGGTATCGCGCGGTCGTCCATGCCAGCGGAAGGGCCGACGAGGGAGCGCTCCTCCCTGCCGGATCTGCTCGGGCCGATGAGCCGTCACAGCGCGGTGACTTCCGTGCGCCGTATGCGGATCGGCATCCCCGAGAGAGTTACGGTGGCGTCCGGGTCGTGAAGGGGGTCAGCTGCTCACTGGATGGCCATGGCGACGCGGAAGCGTTCCTCGGCGGTGAGGTAGTGATCGTCGTCGGAGGCGGCTTCGTCGATCGCCAGCTCGACCCAGTT
>CBFCWS010000037.1:0-14070 GCA_965601765.1 uncultured Ilumatobacter sp.
CACCCCATCGATGATGCCGCCCCGTGACGAAGCAAGCCAGGCTTGCTTCGTCACGGCTGCGGGAGCCGTGCCAGGCCGGCGTCCGACACGAGATCGGACCTGGCACACTGACGACCATGAGCGATCTGCGTGTCGGTGTCCAACTCCATCCCCAGGCGACGTCGATGGACGAGCTGCGGGCCGCAGCGCGTGCCGCCGACGAGATGGGGGCCGACTCGATCTGGACGTGGGATCACTTCTTCCCGCTCTACGGCGAACCCGACGCCGAGCACTTCGAGGGGTGGACGACGCTCGCCGCGATGGCCGCCGACACGTCGCGGGCCCGCATCGGGATGCTCGTCACCGGCAACACGTACCGCAACCCTGAGCTCCTCGTCGACATGGCCCGCACCGTCGATCACATCTCGGGTGGCCGCGCGTACCTGGGTGTCGGGTCGGGCTGGTTCGAGCGGGACTACACCGAGTACGGCTACGAGTTCGGCACGGCCGGCGGGCGGCTCCGCCAGCTCGGCGCCGACCTGCCGCGCATGCGCGCTCGGCTCGCGGCCCTCAACCCGCAACCGATCGGCGACCTCCCGCTGCTGATCGGTGGCTCGGGCGAGAAGGTGACCCTCAAGCTCGTCGCCCAGTTCGCCGATGCCTGGAACTCCTTCGGCCCACCCGAGCACTTCGCGCACAAGTCCTCCGTGCTCGACAACTGGTGCGCGGAGCTCGACCGCGACCCGAGTGAGATCGAGCGGACGGTCGCGGTCTCGCCCGACGACGTCGACGACGTCGGCCGCTACGTCGACGCCGGGGCGTCCCACGTGATCGTCATGATCGGTGCCGTCGGCGGAGCCGCGTTCGACCTCGACCCGCTCGCCCGCCTCATCGCCCAGCGCGACGCCTGACGCATCGGCGTGACGAAGCAAGCCTGGCTTGCTTCGTCACGGTTGGGCGGCGAGGCCGTCGAGGATCAGGTCGAGGACCAACTCGAAGCTGCTCTCGGTCCGGCCGTCGAGGTGGGCACGGACGTGCGCGATCGTGTGGGGGTGGGTCTCGTCGGAGAGACCGGCCATGAACTCGGCCGCGACCGCCTGCGCGCCGGGCTGGGACTCGTCGAAGTCCATCGCCTGCTCCTGCATCGTGTAGCCGAGCACGTGGTTGTTGACGGCATGGAAGCCGTGGTGGGCGAGGTCGGGCGGGAGGCCGCTCTCGTCGAGCAGGCGCAGCAGGAGCTCCATGTGGTCGATCCGAGCGGGTCCCGGCATGTGGCGCAGCCAGATCTCCGCCGCCCACGGGTGCCTGACCAGCGCCGCCCGCGTCGCGATCGCATGGGCTCGAACACGACCCAGCGGGTCGGACACCTCGGACGCGTCGCCGATCTCCGCAGCGACCGCGTCGACCATCGCCGTCAGGAGCTCGTCCTTGCTCGCCACGTGGTTGTAGAGCGCCATCGCCTTGAAGCCGAGGCGCTCGGCCAGGTGGCGCATCGTCAGCGCGGCGACACCTTCGGCGTCGGCGAGGGCGACCCCGGCGGCGACGATCGCCGCACGATCGAGCGGCTCGCGCCTCACCGGCTCCCTCTCGTCCACGTACCCCTCCGTCCGCCGGCAGCTTCCACAACGTACAACGTACGCCAACCGACGACCGAGGGGCTCGTCAGGACGCAGCGCCGAAGCGGCCGCTGATCGAGGTCGGGTACGTCACGTCGAGCACGTCGGACAGCCAGGCGGCAGCCAGCCGGCCGAGCAACGGGTAGAGGCGGCCGGCCAGCTCGTCGGCGACCGTCCCGGCCCAGTCGGCCGGCAGCAGCTCGGCGGGGAGGTCGGCGCTGCGGAGGCGGATGCGGCGCAGATCGTGGATCAGCATCGTGCGCATCGCGAACGCCCCGGAACCGTCGAGCCCGTCGCGCGTCGCGACGCGCTCGACCCGATCGTGGAAGTCGACGAAGCCGGCGTACGCCTCGGTGAGCTCGGTCAGCGCGAGCGTCGTGTCGAAGAAGCCGTCGGCGACGACGTCGTCCAGGTCGGAGAACTCGAACGTCCCCATCGGCACCCGGACCGCTGGATCGACCAGGCGACACAGCTCGCGTGCACGAGCCGTGGAGGTCGCGGGCGATGCGAGGACCGAACGCCCGAACGTCGTGAAGCCGTGCCATCCGAGGTGACGCCGGAACCGGTCTCGCAACCCGACGTCGAGGTGCGGCGCGTCGAGGAACACCAGGCACCACGTGCCCGCCCAGTCGGGGTGCGTCGATCGGTAGATGCGACCGGATGCCTCGTCGCTCTCCTCCCGAGCGGGCCCGGTCAGCTCGTAGCGGCTCTGGCGGCCCGAGCGCTCGCTGGTCAGCCAACCCTCCGACGCGAGCCGGTACATCGACGTCCGGACGAGCCGGTGGCTGAAGCCGAAGACGTCGGTGAGACGGAACAGCTGCGCGAGCCAGACGCCCGTCGACACCGGCAGGATCGTGTCGCCGAAGATCGTGACGAGCACGCTCCGGGCCGTGTTGTCCGGCCGGGACACCCATTCGGCGACGAGCGACCCGGCCCGGTCGGGCGTGGCCGGCGGTGCCGGGCGCTCGATCCCTCCCACCTCGTCGCTCCCCCGGGCGCTCGTGTCGTTCGCGTGGGCCGTCACACCGCTTCGAGGGTCGTGGCGACGCCCTGACCGACACCGACGCACAGCATCGCCAGCGCCGTCGACGCATCGGTCGACGCCAGCTCGAGGGCCGCCGTGCCGACGAGCCGGGCACCGGACATGCCGAGGGGGTGACCGAGTGCGATCGCACCGCCGTTGGGGTTGACGTGCGCGGCGTCGTCGGCGATGCCGAAGTGTCGCAGCACCGCGAGCGACTGGCTCGCGAACGCCTCGTTCAGCTCGATGCGATCGAAGTCGCCGACGTCGATGCCGACCTGCGCGCTCACGCGCTCGGCCGCCGGGATCGGGCCCACCCCCATGATCCGTGGCTCGACACCGGCCGACGCAGCGCCGGTGATGCGAGCGATCGGGGTGAGTCCGTGGCGGTCGACGGCAGCCTCGCTCGCGAGCAGCAGCGCGGCGGCGCCGTCGTTGACGCCGGACGCGTTCCCTGCCGTGACGGTCCCACCCACGCGGAACGGGGTGGGCAGCGCGGCGAGCCGTTCGAGAGAGGTCGCCCTCGGGTGCTCGTCGGTGTCGACGACGACATCGTCGCCGCGCCGCTGCGGGATGGTGATCGCCACGATCTCCTTCCCCAACCGACCGTTGGCCTGCGCAGCGGCGGCGCGCTGTTGCGAACGCAGCGCGAAGGCGTCCTGGTCGACCCGCGAGACGTCGAAGTCGGCGGCCACGTTCTCCGCGGTCTCGGGCATCGAGTCGGTGCCGAACCCGGCCTGGAGATCGGGGTTGACGAACCGCCAGCCGATCGTCGTGTCGAACACCTCGGCGTTCCGGGAGAACGCGGAGGTCGCCTTGGGCATCACGAGCGGCGCCCGCGACATCGACTCGACGCCGCCGGCGACGATCAGGTCGCCGTGGCCGACGCCGATCGTGCGGGCGGCCGCGATCACGGCATCCATCCCGGACGCGCACAGCCGGTTCACCGTGAACGCCGGCACCGACGGATCGAAGCCGGCGAGCAGCGACGCCATCCGGGCGACGTTCCGGTTGTCCTCCCCCGCCTGGTTGGCGCACCCGATCACCACCTCGTCGACGAGCCTGGTGTCGAAGTCGCCCTGCCGCTCGACGAGCGCCACGAGCACGGCGGCCAGGAGGTCGTCGGGACGCACCGACGACAGCGCGCCGGCGTAGCGCCCGATCGGCGAGCGGACGTAGTCGCAGATGTAGACGAGGTTCACGAGCGGTCCTTCCGGTCGAGGAAACGGGTCATCCGTTCGCGTTTGTCGTCGCTCTCGAACAACAACGCCTGCGCCGCGACGTCGAACGACGTCGTCGCCGATCGATGCTGGGCGAGGGCGAGCTTGGTGAGCTCGAGCGCTCGCCACGAGTTGCGCCCGATCCGCCCCGCCAGCTCGAGCGCGCGCGGCAACAGCTCGTCGGAAGCGACGACCTCGTCGACGAGGCCTGCGTCGAGCGCCTGCTCGCCGTCGAGACGCAACCCGGTGTAGAGCATGCGGCGCGCCGTCGCCAGGCCGACGAGCTCACGGAGTCGCCAGTTGCCTCCGGCACCGGCGAGGATCCCGAGACCGAGCTCGGGTTGTGCGAACGTCGAGCCCGGGGTCGCCAGGCGCAGGTCGCAGGCCATCGCGAGCTCGCAGCCGCCACCGAGCGCGTAGCCGTCGATCGCGGCGATCGTCGGCCAGCGATGCGCGGCGAGGCGCTCGAACAGCCCGGCGTTGATCGACATCAGCGCATCGTCGGCGTCGCGGTCACGCAGCTCGGCGATGTCGGCGCCGGCGACGAACATCCCCGGCGTGGTCGAGTGCAGCACCAGGATCGCCGGCCGGCGCGCATGGGCGCGCAGTGCCGCGTCGAGCTCCTCGACCGTGGCGAGGTCGAGCGCGTTGCGCTTCTCCGGATGGTCGAACCCGATCGTCACGACGTGGTCGGCGACCTCGTCGACGACCAAACGGTGCCGGTCGTCCGTGCTCATCGGCCGTCCGCCTCCGGCGCCCCGTTGACGCCCGGCAGGTCGGCGACCATCGTCAGGACGTCGTACGCCGCGGCGACCTGACCGTCCTGGTTGATCACCTGGGTGTCCCAGGCCACCTCCCCGTACCCGCGCCCGGCGAGGCGCGTCTTGCGCTTGCACGTCAGCACGACGTGGATCGAGTCGCCCGGGCGGGTGGGCGTGGCGAACCGCAGGCGGTCGAGGCCGTAGTTCGCCAGGACGGGACCCTCCTCCGGCGACACGAACAGGCCCGCCGCGTACGACAGCACGAGGTATCCGTGGGCGACGATGCCGCCGAAGATCGGGCTGCGCTTGGCGGCCTCGTCGTCCATGTGGGCGTAGAACGTGTCGCCGGTGCTGTGGGCGAAGGCGTCGATGTCGTCGCGGGTGATCGTGCGGCTCTCGGACGTGAACGAGTCGCCGATGTCGAGCTCGTCGAAGTACAGCCGGAAGGGGTGGCCCTTCTCCTCGCTGGTCGGGGCACCCGGCATCTGCTCGCCCGTGATCGCCGTGAGCATCGCGGGGCTGCCCTGTACGGCGGTGATCTGGAGGTGCTCGCGCACCGAGCGCATCCCGCCGAGCTCCCGGCCACCGCCGGCCCGCCCCGGACCACCGTGCACGAGCTGCGGGAGCGGCGATCCGTGGCCGGTGCTGCTCGTCGCGACGGACGCGTCGACGACGAGCACCCGTCCGTGGTGCGACGCCATGCCGAGGGTCAGCTCGGTGCACTCGGCCGGGTCGGGCCCGAACACCGAGGCGACGAGGCTGCCCGAACCGAGCGCGGCGAGATCGACTGCGTCGGCGTGGTCGCGGTAGCCGACGAGCGTCGTGACCGGGCCGAACGCCTCGACGCTGTGCACCACCTCCGCCCGGGGGTCGGTGGCGCGCAGCACGGTCGGCACGAGGAAGGCGCCACGTTCCGGGTCGCCCAGCAGGCGGCCGCCCGACACGACGGTGTCGGCGGCGGTGGCGATCGTGCCGATCGACGCGAGGACGGCGGCGCGCTGCTCGGTCGACACGAGCGGGCCCATCGTGACGCCGTCGGCTCGCGGGTCGCCGATCCCGACCTCGGCCAGCCGGTCGCGCAGGGCGTCGGCGACCGCGTCGAGGAGCGGCTCGGGGACGAGTGCGCGCCGGATGGCGGTGCACTTCTGACCGGCCTTGACGGTCATCTCGTTGGCGATCTCGGCCACGAAGAGGTCGAACTCGGCGGTGCCCGGCGCAGCCGACTGCGCCAGTACTGCCGCGTTGAGCGAGTCGAGCTCGGCGGTGAAGCGCACCGAGCGCTCGTTCAACCCGGCGTGCCCGCGCAACAGTCGGGCGGTCGCGGCCGAGCCGGTGAACGCGACGCTGTCCTGGCCGCCGAGGTGGTCGAGCAGGTCGCCGGGTTCGGCGCAGACGAGCTGGAGCGACCCCGGTGGGAGCAGCCCCGACTCGATGATCGCCGCGACGGCGGCGTGGGCCAGGTAGGCGGTCTGGGGCGCCGGCTTGACGATCGACGGCAGGCCGGCGAGGAACGAGGACGCGAACTTCTCGAGCATCCCCCAGACCGGGAAGTTGAACGCGTTGAGCTGCACCTCGACACCGCGGCGCGACGTGAGCACGTGGACGGCCGCGAACGAACCGTCGCGCGACAGCACCTGCGGTGTCCCGTCGATCGCGACCGTCGAGTTCGGCAGCTCCTTGCGGGCGGCGCTCGACGCGGCGAGCAGCACGCCCGCTCCCCCCTCGATGTCGATCCACGAGTCGCGCCTCGTCGCTCCGGTGCACGACGACAGCTCGTAGAGACCGCCCTTGACCTCGTCGGTCAGCAGGTGCTTGCCGACGGCGCGCAGCGCACTCGCCCGGTCGTGGAACGTCATCGCCCCGAGCTCGCCGACGCCGACGGTGTGGGCGTGCTCGACGGCTGCCGCGAAGTCGATGCCGGCGGCGGCCAGCGTGGCGACCCGCTCGCCGGTGCTGGCGTCGAGCAGCGGGATCTCGGCCCCACCCCCGGTGGTCCATCGGTCGGCGAGGTAGCTCGGGAGCGGCGTGTCGGGCGTCATGAGGATATGATACTGATCGCTCGCAGACGGCTGCAAAGGGAGTATCACATGATCGGAGTCATCGGAGCCGGGACGATGGGCGCCGGGATCGCGACGAGCTGCCTCGCCGCGCCCGGCGAGGCGCTGTCGGTGGTGTCGGTCGAACCCGACCCCGTTCGCGCCGAGGCGGCGCTCGACCAGGTCCGGTCGTCGCTCGAACGGCTTGGGTCCAAGCGAGACGACCTCGACGTCGACGCTGCGATGGGTCGCTTCGCGCAGGTCTCGAGCATCGCCGAAACCGTCGGGTGCGACATCGTCGTCGAGGCCGTCCCGGAGCGCCTCGACCTGAAGCGCACGATCTTCGCCGAGCTCGATGCGCTGCACCCCGACGGGGTCGTGCTCGCGAGCAACACGAGCAGCCTGTCGATCGGGCGGATCGCGGACGGCCTGGCACGACCCGAGCGGGTGATCGGCGCGCACTTCTTCAACCCCGTCCCGGTGTCGTCGCTCGTCGAGATCGTCGTCGGGCCGGCGACGTCCCCCGCCACCACCGCGACCCTGCGGCAGCTGACCGAGACGCTCGACAAGACGCCGATCGTCGTCACCGACTCGCCCGGCTTCGCGTCCAGCCGGCTCGGGCTCGTCCTCGGGTTGGAGGCGATCAGGATGCTCGAGCAGGGCGTCGCGTCGGCGGAGGACATCGACACCGCGATGACCCTCGGCTACCGCCACCCGATGGGTCCGCTGCGCCTCACCGACCTCGTCGGGCTCGACGTGCGCCTCGACATCGCCCGCCACCTCGAATCCGAGTTGGGTGACCGGTTCACTCCGCCCGCACTGCTCATCGAGATGGTCGCCGAGGGCAAGCTCGGCAAGAAGACCGGCCAGGGCTTCTACGCCTGGTGACGACGGCGCGACGGTTGGGGTCAGGCACCAACCGTCTCCGTCAGCGGCGCTCCTCGGCCAGCATCGAGCGGCGCCACCCGACTCGTCCACCTCGGCGGCGCCGCACTCGTCGCGACCGCCACGCTCGCGATCCCGGCGCTGCCCGCGGACGCATCGACGTCGGCCTACGGCGTCAACCACGTCGACCTCGAGATGACCCCTCGTTTCTGCCCGTCCCCGGGCGGCGCACTGCCGCCGGGCTACGGCGGCGCCGCGTCCTGCCCGGAGTCGGGCCAACCCACGAACACGATCTACGTCGAGCAGGTCGAGGTCGGCGGCCGATGGAGCTTCCAGAGCTGTCCGGCACCGGTTCGACCACGAACGACGTGCGGATCCCGGCGCACTACTCGGCGCAGTGCAGCGGCCTGCGGAAGCTCCGGGGCGCCCGGATCGCCGCCCACGGCTCCTCCGGTGCCATCACGGCGTTCGAGGTGTCGGTCTGGGACGAGGAGCTACCGGTCGACACCGACCATCGGACCATCCCGGGCCGCGACCTCGACCTCGACGTACCGATCGATGCGATCCAGTCCATTCACGACGAGATGTATCCAGCGCCGACGCCGTTCGCCGACATGGGCGAAGGTGCGATCGCCGACCTCGTGGCCGACGGGGTCCCCGAGCTCGATGCGCGGTCGCAGTCCTCGTCCAAGGTGATCCACGTCGGGTTCAGCGGCGATGTGCTCTGCTCCGGTCTCGGCGGCCACCGCGGTGCCTCCGACCCCGAGACCACACCGGTCGAGATCGTCTTCCTCGGCATCGGCGAGGCGCCCGGCCCCGGATGGCGCGAGGCCGCCATCGATCCACCGACACGCGACCAGCAGGTCGACGACCAGCTGACGGCGGCGCCGGCCGTGACCCAGGCGGATCTCGTCGTCATGGCCGACCCGGCCGACCCGTGCCGTCCGCTGCTGTCCGGCACGCCCGCCACCAACGAGCCGCTGTCGGTCGACTACCGCTTCGTCGACGAGCTGGGCGCGCCCTCGCAGGTGTTCACCGTCGACGTCGACCACACGCAGGTCGCCTACCTCGACCACCACGTCGACCTGCCCGTCCGGGCGTCGAGCCTCGAGGGTGGCGACGACGGCGTCGGCGAGCTCGCGGCGCGCGATCCCGGAGGCGACCTCGAGCTGACCGCCGACGACACCGACCGTGAGCAGGGCTGGTACCGGCTCCAGGTGACCGCTCCGCACTCGTCGACCTCGGACATCGCGAGCTGCAACGTCCCGCCGTGCACGTCCGGATCCGAGCAGGCGATCGTGACGTCCCGCGGCTGACCGTTGCCCGTCCGCGTCACCGCGAGGCGGACTCGATCGACCGCCATCCGGCCGATCACCGCCGGCCGAGGCGGCACTGTCCTCGGGGTGCTCGCCGGCGCGCCGTCACACCTCGAGCCGCTGATGCACCGACCGGCGGACCGCGCCCGGCAGGAGCTGCGTGTCGACGCGTGCAGCGACGTCGGGTGCGATCGGCCGGATCGCTGCGCCGATCGTCCGCAACGTCGCGGCGTACACCGCGAGCAGGTCGGCGAGCTCGGTACGGCGGGAAGGTTCGCGCGCGAGCTGCCATGGTGCCGTCTCCTCGATGTGTCGATTGAGACGATCGATCGCGCGGGAGATCTCCGACGCGGCGCACTGACGGTCGAAGTCGGCGAGTGCCTGGGCGACCGACGCCGGCAGGTCCGCCGCGAGGTCGAGTGGCGATCGCTCGTCCGGTGGAGGAAGGTCGATCTCGCATCGCTGCCCGAGCGCGACGACCCGGCTGACCGCGTTGCCGACGCCGTTGGCCAGGTCGGCGTTTGCGCAGCCGACGAGGCGGCCGACCGTGAAGGCGGTGTCCGCGCCCGCGGCCACCTCGCGAGCGATCCACCAGCGGAGCGCATCGGCACCGAATCGATCGATGATCTCGAACGGGGAGTCGGTCGCACCTGCGGACTTCGAGAGCTTCTCGCCGTCGGCCGTGAGGTACGGGTGGACGTGGATCCGCGTCGGCAGCGGCTCACCGGCGGACAGCAGGAACGCCGGCCAGTACACCGCGTGGAACCGTGTGATTCCCTTGCCGACGACGTGGATGCGGTGATCTGAGCGCCGCCACCACGTGTCGTAGTCGGGTCCGTCGTCGCCGAAGCCGAGCGAGCTGATGTAGTTCGTGAGTGCGTCGAACCAGACGGCGACGACCTGGCTGGGGTCACCGGGCACCGGCACGCCCCACCCTCGCGCCCGTTCGACGGAGCGCGAGACACTGATGTCGTGCAACCCGCCTCGGAGGAGGCCGAGCACCTCGGCCCGGAAACCGGCCGGCTCGATCTCGAGCTCGCTGCGCTCGATCAGGTCGGCGAGCCGGTCCTGGTAGCGCGACAGCCGGAAGAACCAGTTGGGCTCGGCCACCGACTCCAGCGGGCGCCGGTGCTCGGGACAGAGGCCCTCGTCGAGGTCGCCCGGTTCGAAGAACTGCTCGCATCCGACGCAGTACCGACCCTCGTAGTCGCGCCGCTCGAGGTCGCCGTTCGCGTCGCAGGCCCGCCAGAGCCGCTCGACCGCGGGGCGGTGCCGAGGATCGCTGCTCGTGCGCACGAAGTCGTCGAAGGTGATCACGAGCCGATCGGCGAGCTCGACGAAGCGGTCGCCGCGTCGGTCGACGAAGTCACCGGTCGGTTCGCCGGCCGACGCGGCGGCGAGCACGTTCTTGAGCGAGTGGTCGTCGGTGCCGCCGAGAAAGCGGACCGACTCGCCGCACTCGCGCCGGCCGCGGGCGACGAGATCGGCCTCGACCAGCTCGTATGCGTAGCCGACATGGGGCTCCGCGTTGACGTACGGGATGGCGACGGTGAGGAAGGTGGACATCGGAGTGCTCCTGTTCGGACAGGACCCCGAGTCCCGCAGCGACCACGATCGACCCCTGGCGGACCCGGGGTCGGTGATGGATTTCGCCTACGGTGCGAACGCCGGCCCCACGAGGGACCGCGACATGGAGGTGGTCGTCGTACGCACGTCCACCACGCTAGACGCGGCATCGGCGGGCCGCCGGATGGGATTCGCGGCGACACGCCCGACCATGGCCATCCGCTCGACCGGTGCGTACCCGGGGCCGACCGGCTCGTCCACCGGTCCGGACGGCCGAACGGAACCGACGGAATCGGACGAGCGGACCAGACCGCGGGGATCGGTCCGCCGGTTCGCACGGCCGGACCCCGACAGCCGGGATCTGACGGGCGGACCGGACCGCCGGGTGGGTCCGCCGGTGCGGACGGGCGGATCAGTAGCCGAACTCGCCGAGGACCTCGCGCAGCGCCATCTCGTCGTCGGCGTGCACCAGCATCGAGCAGTTGCCGAGGGCGAAGAACCCGCCGGTCTCGGGGTGCTCGTTGCGGAGCAACTCGACCCGCAACCCCCGAGCCACCGCCGTCTGGACCATCAGCTCGCCCTCGACGATCGACGATCCGAGCTCGATCTGCACGATGTCGGCCATCCGGCGATCGTACGGCGATCCGACCTCGGACGCCGGACGGTCCGTGCCACGACGGCGCCGCAGCCCGCCGGAGCACGCAGCCACATAGCCTCGTGGCATGACCGACACGTCGGCCGAACCGTCGCTCGGATCCTCGGCGATCGCCGATCGGCTCGCTGCCGCACTGCCGGCCGACGTCGACTACGCGTCGGCGCGGCTCGTCGACGAACGGACCGAGCACCTCACCGTCCTCCGGCACCACCTCGAACCGATCCACAACGACGTCGACACCGGCGTGATGGTCTCCGTCTGGGACGGCGGTGGGCTCGGCTACGCCGCCACCGCCGACCTCTCCGACGCCGGCCTCCGGCGTGCCGTCGATCGCGCCCGGCACTGGGCGCACGTGACCGCCGGGATGATGGTCACCGGTGGTGTCGCGGGCGCAGCGATCGCGCCGCCATCCGATCATCCGACGGGCACGTACCGGTCGCCGGTCGAGATCAGCTGGGAGACCATCCCCCTCGCCGACCGCCTCGACCTCCTCCACCGGCAGTCGCGCCTGCTCGGGATCGACGGCCGGATCGTCGACTGGGCGGCGAGCCTCGCGATCCGTCGCGTCGACTCGCTGCTCGTCACCGTCGGCCGTGACGGTGGTCGCGGCCGGATCGAGCAGCGCTTCGACTTCGCGTACCCCCGTCTCCGGGCGACGGCCAACGAGGACGTCAACACCCAGACCCGGACCTTCGGTGGCAATGCGTTCTGTGGCCAGGGTGGCGCCGAGGTGCTCGACCGGTTCGGGTTCGATGACGCGGCGACCCTGGTCGCGAGCGAGGCCCTCGAACTGCTGAGCGCCCCCAACTGTCCCGACGGCGTGATGGACGTCGTGCTGGCACCCGACCAGATGATCCTCCAGATCCACGAGTCGATCGGGCACCCGCTCGAGCTCGACCGGATCCTCGGCGACGAGCGCAACTACGCCGGCACGAGCTTCGTCACGCCCGACATGTTCGGGACCTTCCGGTACGGCTCCGAACTGCTCGACGTCACGTTCGACCCGACCGTGCCCGGGCAACTCGCCAGCTACGGCTTCGACGACGACGGTTCGCCGGCCACCCGCGAGTACCTGATCAAGGGCGGGATCCTCCAGCGCGGCCTCGGCGGCGCCGTCAGCCAGCGGCGCAGCGGCATCGGCGGGGTGTCGAGCTCCCGGGCAGCGAGCTGGAACCGGCCGCCGATCGACCGGATGGCCAACCTCAACATCGAGCCCGGCAACTCCACGGTCGAGGAACTCATCGGATCGATCGAGCACGGCGTGTACATGCACACGAACAACTCGTGGTCGATCGACGACAGCCGCAACAAGTTCCAGTTCAACTGCGAGTACGGCCAGCGGATCGAGGACGGCGAGATCGTCGGGACGGTCCGCAACCCCGGCTACCGCGGCATCAGTCGCGACTTCTGGACCAATCTCACCGGCGTCGCCGACGCCGACAGCTTCACGGTGATGGGCACCCCCAACTGCGGGAAGGGCGAGCTCAACCAGATGATCGGAACGGGCCACGCGTCACCGGCGTGCAGGTTCTCCGACATCGAGGTGTTCGGAGGTGCGTCATGAGCGTCACCGACATCCCCACGTCGCAGGCCGCGGCGAGCACCGGACGTCAGTCGTACTTCGAGGCGCTCGTCGACGCGGCGACGACCAGGTTGCGGGGCGAGGAGGTCCTGCTCGCCAACCTGTCGGGCGAGGTGACCGACTTCGTCCGGCTCAACCACACCGATGTCCGCCAGGCGGGCACGGTCGACCAACAGCGGTTCAGCATCGACCTCGTCGAGGGGCGGCGTCACGTCGGCGGCACGCTCAACCTGACCGGCGACCGCGCGGTCGACGACGCCCGCATCGCGGCGATGATCGACCGGCTGCGCGAGCAGCGGCGCCTGGTCCCCGACGACCCGTTCCTGCTCTACAACACCGAGCCGTCGTCGACGAGCGCCGTCAAGACCGGTGAGGTCCCCGACCCGGCCGCCGCGATCGCCGACATCCGCCGGGGCGGTCGCGGCAGGGATCTCGTCGGCATCTACGCATCGGGTGACACCTTCAACGGGTTCGCCAACTCGCTCGGACAGCGCAACTGGTACCAGTCGTCGACGTTCAACCTCGACTGGTGCTTCTACCTCGAGACCGACAAAGCCGCCAAGAACCTCTACGCAGGCTTCGACTGGGACGACGAGGCCTTCGCCCGCAAGGTCGACTGGTCGGGCCGGCAGCTCGCTGCGCTCGCCCGCGAGCCCAAGGTGCTGCGCCCCGGCGACTACCGCACCTATCTCGCGCCGCGTGCGCTCGAGGAGCTGGTGACGATCCTGTCGTGGTACGGGGCGTTCGGACGTCGCGCCCACGAGACCAAGCAGACGCCACTGCTCAGGATGCTCGCCGGCGACGCCACGCTCGCACCAGAGGTGACGATCAGCGAGCACACCGCCGCCGGGGTCGCGCCCAACTTCCAGTCGTCGGGTTTCCTCCGCCCCGATCGTGTCGAGCTCGTCGTCGACGGCAAGCTGCACGACACCCTCGTGTCACCGCGCTCGGCGCAGGAGTACGGGGTGCCGACCAACGGAGCGCACGGCAACGAGTCGCCCGAGTCGATCGCGATCGAACCCGGGACGATCCCGACCGACGGCGTCGCCGAGGCGCTCGACACCGGTCTGTTCGTGGGCAACCTCTGGTACCTGAACTTCAGCGACGTCTCGGCGTGCCGGACGACCGGGATGACGAGGTTCGCCACGTTCTGGATGGAGGACGGCGAGATCGTCGCACCGGTCAGCGTGCTGCGCTACGACGACACCGCGTTCAACATGTTGGGCGACCGCCTGATCGGCCTCACCGACCAGGCCGAGATCCTGCTCGACCCGAGCTCGTACCTCGAGCGGAGCACCGGCAGCGCCCACCTCCCCGGCGCCCTGCTCAGCCACCTGCGCTTCGTGCTCTGACCCGACGCCGCGCCACATCACTCTGTGGCAGCGATCCCGACGCCCACGCACAACATCGCTTCCACAGAATCAGCACCGACG
>CBFCWS010000038.1:0-14015 GCA_965601765.1 uncultured Ilumatobacter sp.
CCGGGGGCGGTTCGGCGACGGTCGGCCGGGTGGCCGCGCCGCCCAGCACGGCGCGACCGGTGTCGGCGCTCGTCGGCACCGACGGCGCCGGCGGCCGTGCCGCGAGCTCGTCGAGGCGTCGCTCGGCCCGTGCGAGCCTCGCCGAGAGCTCGCCACTGGTCGCCGCGCCGGTGTCGCCGTCGTCGGCCGACGACGTGAGCTGCACGAGCGTCACGTCGGCGAGGATGCGCGGGTCGGGTGCGTGGCGCATCTCGACGAGGATCGAGCCGAGCTGCTCGATCGCCCGCACGAGGCGGGCGGTGCCGAGCCGCTGCGACCGTGCGGCGAGGGCGTCGATCTCGTCGCGCGGGAGCACGACCAGTTCGGGAGCCATCAGCGCGAGGAAGCCGTTGCGGAGGTGGCGGACCAGGTCTTCGCACACGGTGCGGGCGTCGTGGCCGAGCGACACGGCGTGCGCCATCGCCGTCAGCGCCCGTCCGGGGTCGTGATCGGCCAGCGCCTCGAGGAACTCGTCGACGTCGATGCGATCGCTGATGTCACCACCCGTCGATGCGAGCAGTTCGAGCGCCGACAGCGTGTCGCGCGCCGACCCGCCACCGCGGGTGAGTGCGGCGTCGAGGGCGGTCGCCGGGAGGTCGAGCCCTGCGTCGTCGGCGACCCAGCGCACGTGCTCGGCGAGCTCGTCGGGCGGGAGGAGATGGAACTGGAGGTGCTGCGTGCGCGATCTGATCGTGTCGCTCATCTTCTGCGGTTCGGTGGTGGCGAGGACGAAGACGACGTGGGGCGGCGGCTCTTCCAGCGTCTTCAGCAACGCCGCTTCGGCGGACCGGGACAGCATGTGGACCTCGTCGAGGATGTACACCTTGTGCCGGCCCGGCGTGCCGAGGGACGCCTTCTCGACCAGGTCGCGGATGCCGTCGACCCCGTTGTTGGACGCGGCGTCCAGCTCGTGCACGTCGTAGCTCGTGCCGTGCTCGACGGCGAGGCACGAGTCGCACTCGCAACACGGTTCGCCGTCGACCACCCGCTCGCAGTTGAGCACCTTCGCGAGGATGCGCGCCGAGGTGGTCTTGCCCGTCCCGCGCGGGCCGGAGAAGAGGTAGGCCTGACCGGTGCGCTCGGACGCGACCGCGTCGCGCAGCGCGCGGACGACGTGTGGCTGGCCGCGGAGCTCACCGAATCGGCGGGGTCGATAGCGTCGGGAGAGCGACTGGGTGGCCATCGTGGCCGACTCTACCGAGCCGCTGTCGCAGCCGGGTCGTGGGGCGATGCCGGTCGCGAACCGTTTGGCGTGGCTACCGTGTCTCCCGTGAACGCCCACGTCCATTCGCGCCGGCGCGAGCGCACGGCCCGTCGCCGCGCCGCGTTGCGATGGCGCGACATCGTGCTCCTCCTCGTCGGGCTGACGGTGACGTTCGGGATCGAGGCGTCCGCGTCGGCGGCGCCCGAGGACGGCAACTCCTTGCAGTCGATCACCCCGGCCGACGGGGCATCGGTCGACCAGTCGCCTGCCGAGATCGTCCTGTCGTTCAACCAGGAGCTCGCCGACGACGACACCGTGACCGTCAACATGGTCTGCAACGCCGTTCCGTTCGCGCTCGGCGAGCCGGTGATCGATGCCGACCGGCTGATCGTGAGCGTGCCGTTGTCGGCTCCGGCGCCGCGCGGATCGTGTGCCGTCGACTGGCAGCTCGCCGACGCCGAGGGAACCGTGATCACCAACGGCCGCGCCGGTTGGGCGGTGACCAGCGATCCCGTGCAGGCACCCGACACCGGCGAGCCGACCGACACCACCACCGCCGACACCGCCACCGACGCCGCCACCGACACCACCACCGCCGACACCACGCCCACGTCGGACGCCACCGACACCGCCGACGCAGGCAGCTCGGGTGGGGCGATCTGGCTCGGCCGGCTCCTGTCGACCATCGGCATCCTCGTCGTGTTCGGCGGGCTGGCGCTGATCAGCGTGGGCTGGCCGGAGGGTCCCGAGTACGTCCTCACCGTCCGATTCCTGCGCGGCGCGTGGCTGGTGGCGATGGTGGGGACGCTGATCTACGTGATCGCCTTCGCCGCCGACGTCGCCGGCGGCTCGTTCGGCAGCGGGGTCAACCCCAGTGCGTGGCTCGACCTCAACGACGCCGGGTGGGCGGGCCGTGGAGCCCTGCTGCGGCTCGTGTTCATCACCGCGAGCGGCTGGGTAGCGGTGCGCCCGGAGCGGATCATCGATCCGACGAGTGCGATGTGGGCGTGGGCGATCCCGGGCGCGGCACTGTTCGCCGTCGCGATGAGCCGTGTCGCCGGGAGCGTGCCCCTGCTCGGCTACCTCGTCAACGTCGTGCACGTCTTCGCCGTCGCCATCTGGTTCGGTGGTGCAGCTCTCGTCGCCCGGGTCGTGCTCGCCGGACCGGGCGAGGAAGACCTCGTCCAGGCCACGCGCGCCTTCGCTCGGATCTCGGTCCCGGCGATCCTCGTCGCCAGCATCACCGGGATCATCCAGGTCGTCCGGCTCGACGGCGGCGACCTGTTCGGAAGCTCGCACGGTCGCGTCGTGCTGCTCAAGGTCGTCGCCGTGGCAGCGATGATCGCCGTCGGACTCGCGGCTCGCCAGCAGGTGAACATGCGGCTCGACCGGGCCCACGTGATGGATGCACACGTCGCCGATCGCTTCCGCCGCGCGTTCCAGGCCGAGGCTGCGATCGGCCTGGTCGTCCTGGCCTTCAGCGGCTGGCTGCTGGCACTCACGCCGCCCCGAGTCGATCCGCTCGCCGACGAGGTCTATCTCGAGCCGATCCCGTTCAACGACACCGCGAGCGGTCTGCAGGCACGGGTGTTCGTCGGGCCGGGTCGCGTCGGCCTGAACGGCGTCCGCGTCGAGGTCGACGCGCCCGCGGAGGGCATCACCAACCTCCGGTTGCGGTTCATCCCGCCCGACCCGTCGGCGTTCATCATCGAGCAACCGATCGACCTCACGACGTCGGGCACCGCGGTGCTGCTGACGGCAGAGGGGCTGCCGTTCGACGTGCCGGGCGAGTGGGCGCTGCAGGTGTTCGCGTCGACTGCCTCCGGCGTGCTCGAGGGTGCCGAGCGGAGGTTCCTGATCGCCGACACCGAGGGTGAGTTCGTGACGGTCCCGACCACGACGACGATCGCGCCGGTCGACGTCGAGATCGTCGACCAGTCGACGACGACCGCGCCGTTCGTCACGACGCCCTGACGAGCCGCCCGACGCAGATGTCGCGCGAGCGTCAGCCGTGCTCGGCGAGCAGCGTCTCGAACGCGACCGGTCGGGCGACGTCGAGCTGGTCGTAGCGGCACGACGCCGGGGTCCGGTCGGGGCGCCAACGCAGGAACCCGACCCCGTGGCGGAATCGACCGCCCTCGAGCTGCCCGAACGTGACCTCGACGACCCGGTCGAGGCGCACGGGCACGAACGAGAGGTCCTTGCCGACGTTCCAGCGCGAGAACCCACCCGGCATGCGCTGGTCGCCGGCCGTCTGCGCCTCGGCCCACCCCCGCCACGGATGGTCGTCGAGCGCGTCGACGGTGAGCGGGGCGAGATCGTCCAGCAGCTCGCTGCGGAACGTCTTGCGGAACGAGGCACACACGCCGACGTGGTGCAGCACGTCGTCGTCGCCGTACAGGCCGAGGAGCAGCGAGCCGACGCCTGCGCCGTCCTTGTGGATGCGGAACCCGGCCACGGCGCACTCGGCGGTCCGTTCGTGCTTGACCTTGAGCAGCGTCCGCTTGTCGGGGGTGTAGACGCCGGCGAGCGGCTTGACCATGACGCCGTCGAGCCCGGCGCCCTCGAACTGGCGGAACCACCGCTCGCCGATCGCGCGATCGGTCGTCGCCGGGGTCAGGTGGACGGTGTCGTTGGGGCGCAGGACGCGCTCGAGCGACGCACGGCGGTCGCCGAACGGCGTCGCCATGAGGTCGTCGTCGCCGCACGCGATCAGGTCGAACGCGACGAACGACGCCGGGGTCTTCTCGGCGAGCATGTTGACCCGTGACTCGGCCGGGTGGATGCGCTGCTGGAGGGCGTCGAAGTCGAGCCCGTTGCCGTCGGCGTCCGCGACGACGATCTCGCCGTCGACGACGCAGCGCTCGGGCAGCGCGTCGGCGAGCGGGCGGAGCAGCTCGGGGAAGTAGCGGTTGAACGGCCGCTGGTTGCGGCTGGAGAGGTTGATCTCGGCGCCGTCGCGGAAGACGATGCAGCGGAACCCGTCCCACTTCGGTTCGTAGAGGACGCCGCCTTCGTCGTCGGGCAGCGAGCGCGCGAGCTTGGCGAGCATCGGCTTGACCGGTGGGGCGACGGGGAGGGACACGGCCGACCGATCAGGAGCGCCGGGTGTACGAGATCGCCCAGTCGGTCCGCCACTCGGACCGATCGGTCGACGACTCCCAGCGCCACCGGAACGCGTCGTCGGCGATGTCGGTGAACACCATCCGTTTCCAGCGCGCCGGGTCGTCGACCGGGGCCGGTGTCGCGAACGCCGGGTGCCCGTCGACGAGGTCGCCGACGAAGTGCCAGTACTGCCCGCTGTCGTCGACCCACGTCTGTTGCCAGCGGTCGTTCGCGGCGTCGAACGCCGACATGCTCATCCCGTGCCAGGTGCGCGGTCGGTCGACCGCGAACCGCTCGACGAGGACGTTGCCCTCGAACTCCCGCCGCACCGAGTTCACCGCGTGCCCGCCCTCGAACTCGGCGTCCCACTCGCCGACCCAGAAGTCGAACGACGAGGCATCGAGCGCGTCCATCTCAGCGAGTGTGCCAGGAGCGCGCTTCACCCGGCGTGCCCGGCGTCGTCACGCCGTCTGCTCGACGACGGGGCGAGGCGTGCGACGGCGACGGTGGGGTCGTCGCCGGTCGGCATGACGATCACCGAGTCGATGCCGACGCGCTCGAAGGCGTCGATCGCGCCCAGCATCCCGTCGATCCGGTCGGGCCCGCCGGTCCACGCGTACCCCGGGAAGTGGACGTCGACGCACATGTCGCGAGGATACGGATCCGGTGCCGGCCGACGCCGGACGGCGTCAGTCGAACCAGGCGACCTCGACGGGGACGCCGGGCGAGCACCGCAGGTGTGGTGCGCCCACGGGCGCCGGGAGTCCCGCCGCAGCGACGATGTTCTCGTCGATCGTCCCGTCGAGGATCGCATGGAGCGGCCAGCGTGGATGGTGCACCCTGCCCGACCGTGCCCGGCCGAACCGTTCGGCGACGAGGCCCCACCGGGCGGTGAGGAAGTGATCGAGCTCGTCGGGTTCGTCGATCGGGTCGCCGATGGTGAAGGACATGTCGGCGGTTGCTCCCCGGCGTGGCCAGCGGCGAGTCATCTCGTACCGGTGCCGGACGCCCTCGCAGGTCGTCGACGTCGTGTGGCGCGTGGCCGCCCAGCAGTACGGCAGCGAAAGACGGTCCGCGCCACACCGACGACGACGGTGCGGGGGACGTCGAGCGACCAGAACCACACGCGCCGCCGACCGGCGGCGTCCACGACGTAGCTGCGGACGTTGATCTCGACGAAGGTCCCGAGCCAGGGAAGCGGCGGCGTCGGGCCGAGACGGACGTCGCGCATCACGAACGGCACGACCGCGACCCAGGCCGACCCGTCGAAGGTGTCGACCCGCACGCCCTCGGGCAGGCAGGACTGGACGACGGCCGGGTCGTAGCGCCAGTGGTAGTACGCGAGGTCGGTCCACCGCTGCGACATGACCGCCCGCCTCTCCAGCGCCGGTGGCTCCGGCCCGATCTCCTCCACGTCGCGCCACGGCAACCGTGGCGGCGATGTTCTAGGCGATGTCGAAGGTGACGCCCTGGGCGAGGGGGAGGTCGGTGGAGTAGTTGATCGTGTTGGTCTGGCGGCGCATGTAGCCCTTCCACGCGTCGGAGCCCGACTCGCGGCCACCGCCGGTCTCCTTCTCCCCGCCGAAGGCCCCGCCGATCTCGGCGCCGGACGGACCGATGTTGACGTTGGCGATGCCGCAGTCGCTCCCGGCCGCCGACACGAACCGCTCGCCCTCGCGGACGTCGTTGGTGAAGATCGACGAGGCCAGGCCCTGCGGGACGGCGTTGTGGAGGTCGATCGCCTCGTCGAGGTCGTCGTAGGCGAGGGCGTAGAGGATCGGCGCGAACGTTTCGGTCGCCACGATGTCGGTCTGGCCCGGCATCGTCACGATCGCCGGCCGGGCGTATCGCGCGTCGGGGGCCACGTCCGCGAGCGCCCGCTCACCGCCGGCGACGACGGTCCCGCCCTGCTCGCGCGCGTCGCCGAGCGCGGCCTGCATCCGGTCGAACGCGGCGACGTCGATGAGTGGGCCGACCAGCGTTCCGTCGGCGAGCGGATCGCCGATCGGCAATGTCTCGTATGCACGTCCGACGCGCTCGACCAGCTGATCGTGGATCGAGCGGTGGACGATCAGCCGACGCAGCGTCGTGCAGCGCTGGCCGGCGGTGCCGGCCGCGGAGAACACGATGCCCCGCAGGGCGAGATCGACGTCGGCCGAGGGCGCGACGATCGCGGCGTTGTTGCCGCCGAGCTCGAGGATGGCCCGTCCGAACCGTGCGGCGACGACGGGGGCGACCTTGCGGCCCATCGCCGTCGACCCGGTGGCCGACACGACGGGGATCCCCTCGTGGGCAGCGAGCGCGGCACCGACGTCGCTGCCGCCCAGGACGAGCTGGTGGATGCCGGCGGGTGCGCCGACGTCCTCGGCCGCCCGCCGGATCAACGCATCGCAGGCGATCGCGGTGAGCGGCGTGGTGTCGCTCGGCTTCCAGATCACCGGGTCGCCGGCGACGAGGGCGAGCGATGTGTTCCACGACCACACGGCGACGGGGAAGTTGAACGCGCTGATCACACCGACCGGCCCCATCGGGTGCCAGGTCTCCATCAGGCGGTGCCCGGGGCGCTCGGAGGCGATCGTGAGCCCGTACAGCTGACGTGACAGTCCGACCGCGAAGTCGCAGATGTCGATCATCTCCTGGACCTCGCCGAGCCCCTCGGAGCGGATCTTGCCGGCTTCGATCGAGACGAGCTCGCCGAGCTCGCCCTTGTGCGTGCGCAGCAGCTCCCCGAGCCGGCGCACGAGCTCGCCGCGGACCGGCGCCGGCGTCGTGCGCCACGTCCGGAACGCCTCGGTGGCGCGCACGACCGCGGCGTCGACGTCGCCGCGTGCACCGGCTGCGCCGAGCGTGCCGCCGGTGATCGGCGTACGGGCGACGACGTCACCGCGCCCGGCTGACGCGCCGAACGCTTCGATGATGCCGTGCGCTCGTTCGGCCAGCGCGTCGGTCGCGGGCAGGGTCGGGCTCAGCGTGGCGGTCATCTGGACTCCTCCGGTCGGTGTCGGGTCGTTCGTCGGGTCGGCGTCGTCGGCTCGGACGGCACGTCAGCGGTCGGCGGCGACGGCGTCGCAGGCGGTCGCGATGATGTCGAGGGCCGTCGCGCACTGGTCGTGGTCGACGACGAGCGGTGGCGCCAGGCGGATGCCGCGCTGGCCGCAGGTGAGGGTGAGCACGCCCCGCTCGAAGCACGCCCGCTCCAGCGCTTGCGCCGCGTCGTGGTCGACCAGGTCGAAGCCGATCATCAGGCCGCGGCCGCGGACGTCGGTGATCAGCGGCTGGCGTTCCTGGAGCTCGCGGAGCCCGGCCATCAGCTGGTCGCCGCGCCGGGCCGCGTTGTCTGCCAGCTCATCCTCGACGAGGTCGAGCGTGGCGAGCGCTGCGGCGCAGGCGACGGGGTTGCCGCCGAACGTCGAGCCGTGCTTGCCGGGCGCCCACTCCATCAGGCCCTCGCGGGCGATGATGGCGGCGATCGGCATCCCGCTCCCGAGGCCCTTGCCCGCCGTCACGATGTCGGGGGTGACCTCGTCGTGCTCGCAGGCCCACATCGCGCCGGTGCGGCCGATGCCGGACTGGACCTCGTCGGCGACGAGCAGGATCCCGTGTCGGTCGCACAGGTCGCGCAGGTCGGCGAGCCAGCCCTCCGGCGGCACGATGTAGCCGCCCTCGCCCTGGATCGGCTCGACGAAGATCGCGGCGACGTCGCCGGGCTCGGTCATCCGCCGGAAGAGCACTTGCTCGATGTAGGCGGCGCCGGTCAGCTCCCCGTCGAAGGCGAAGGGCGCGTGGTACGCACCGGGTGTCACGATGCCGAACCCGCTGCGGTACTTGGCCTTGGACGAGGTCAGCGACAGGCTCCCGAGGCTGCGCCCGTGGAACGCGCCGTAGAAGCCGATGACGTTGGGGCGACCGGTGGTGTGGCGGGTGAGCTTGAGCGCGCCCTCGACGGCCTCCGTGCCCGAGTTGGCGAGGAACGTCCGTGCGGCGCCCATGCCGTCGGGTGCGACCGCGGCGAGCCGCTCGACCAGGTCGGCGTGGACCGGGTGGTAGAAGTCGCTCGTGCAGTAGTGCAGGCACCGGTCGACCTGGGCGTGGATGGCGGCGTTGACCCCAGGGTGGGAGTGGCCGGCGGCGTTGACGGCGATCCCGGCGTTGAAGTCGAGGAACGTGTTGCCGTCGACGTCGGTGATCACCGCGCCGTCGCCCCGCTCGACGACGAGCGGGTACACGCGGGTGAGCGACGTGCTGGCGTGGCGTTCGTCGCGTTCGATCACGGCGCGGGCGTTGGGACCCGGGAGCTCGGTCACGAGGCGGGGAGCGTCGACCGTCTGCGGGTCGTGGCCGTGGTCGCGATGGTCGTCGAGCAACGTCATCCGTACATTGTGGCACGAAAAATCCGCAACGTCAGCGGTGTCGGAACGTTTGAACCGACGCATGACCGCCGGACGGGACGGAGGGGTTAGCGTTTGGCCATGGTCTCCGGACAGCGTGCCGCTCGATGGTTGGTCGTAGGGATCGTCTCGCTCGTCGCGATCGGATGCGAGCGCGCCGCCGACGACGAACCGGCCGCCACGCCGGCTCCGACCGACGCCGCGACGACCACCACCGCGATCACCACGACCACGGCGCCGCCGACCACCACGACCACGGTCCCACCGACCACCACGACGCTCCCGCCGACCACGACGACGCTCCCGCCGACCACGACGACGACCACCACGACGCTCCCGCCGACCACGACGGTGCCCGAGTCGCCGTTGGCGACCACGGGTGAGGCGCCGGCCTCGGCGGTGGTGATCGCCGAGCAGGCGCTCATCGAGATCGACGTCGCCAGCAGCTCGACGCTGCGCGTCATCCAGGACTTCTTCGACGGCGACGGCGTCTTCCGTGGCGGACTCCAGCTCACCGCCGATCGACAGACGCTCTGGTTCAGCGAGGGCTACGAGGACTCCTGGTTCGCCTGCGACGCCTCGAAGGGGACCGTCGGTCGCATGGCGCTCGAGGTCGAGGTGCCCGAGACCGAGGCGGTCGCCCTCGGCTACGGCCCGGCGATCTCACCTGACGGCAGCCGGGTCGCCTACGTGTCGTCGTCGCAGTGCCTGCCCGATCCCGAGAACCCCGAGGTGTGGGTGATCACCCCGGCCGATCGTGCCGTCGTGATCAATCCGGGCGACCCCGCCGAACGGTTCGAGTTCGTCACCACGCCGCCTCCGGACGCCTACGGGGCGCCGTCGGAGGTCGTCTGGGTGGGGTTCGCCTTCGATGGTGCCGTCCTCGTCCAGGTCGGCGACGGCACCGTGTATCGCGTTCCGATCGACAGCACCGCCCCCATCCAGGAGCACCCGATCGTGGCGTCCGGGGTGTTCGAGCGCCTCGTGGGGGTGGTGGGTGACCGCCTGATCGGCGTCCTCGACGGCGACGAGGGCAGCAGCGACGTGTTCGCGATCGATCCGGAGTCCGGCGCGCGGGCGCTGCTCGCGAGCTCGGAGGCGTTCGTCGACGTCGGCGTGGCGGCCTCGGGTCACCTGATCGTGACCGGGTTCGACGCGGTCGAGGTGGCACCGGGCGCACCGGTCACCGTGCTCGACTCGAGCTCCGGCGTCACGTATCGCGGCGTCGACTGGTGATGCCACGACCGCACGGCGCGCCGGCGCCGTCCGCCGTAACGTGCAACCCATGTCCGTCGTGAAGATCAACGCCATCGAGGTCCCCGAGGGCAAGGGCCCCGAGCTGGAAGCTCGATTCGCCGCCCGTGCCGGCATGGTCGACCAGCAGCCTGGGTTCGAGGAGTTCATGCTGCTGCGACCGACCGCCGGCGACGACCGCTACTTCGTCGTCACGCGATGGGAGTCCGAGGAGGCCTTCCAGAACTGGCGCGCCGGCCAGGCTTTCCAGCACCAGCACCGCGAGACCCACGACGACGACGGCAAGGGAGCCGCCAAGCCGCAGCATCCCGTCGCGACCGGTGCGTCGCTGCTCGAGTTCGACGTCGTCTCGATCACCGTCAAGTAGCGCACCGCCGCCACGCCCGCCGCCGCACCGCCGACGGGGCTTGCGACCCTGCCCGTCCGGTGCGGTCAGCCGGCGATGGCGTACGAGCGGATGGGCGACCACGCGTCGGCGAGGTCGATCGCGACCCACGAGCCGTCGGCGACGTCGTGGACGGTGTCGGTGACCGGTGACGGCCCGCCGTTCACGGCGATCGTCGTGCCCGGCGTCCAGCCCTCGAACACCTTCACGTACCAGGTGCCGCTCGGGAGGCCGGTCAGCACGGTCTCGTCGTCGCCCACGGTCGACCAGATGTGGGGCGGCTGGATCGAGCCGGTCTGCTGCACGACGTGCACGGTCGCCTGCTGCCACGGCGAGGATGCGTCGGTCAGGACCGTCAGGTCGCACCCGGTGCCGAACACGTCGGAGAACAGGAGCGTGTCGCCGTCGAGATGGATCTCGAGGCCGGTGTAGCACGGGTCGGTCGTGAACTCGACGGTGAGGCCGCTCGATCCCGCCGCCTCGATGTCGGCCACGTACGGGACGACCGTCGACAGGATCGGATCGTGGTGGTTGTCGACCGCCACCGGGCCCGATGCGTGGCTGCGGACCTGCACCGCCTCGTCGCAGGTCTCGTATCCGTCGTCGGCGTACTCGAACCGGACCGAGCCGCTCCGTTCGACGTCGATGTCGAGTTGCGCGAGGTCGAGCCGCTGACAGGGTTCTGGGGTGCCGATCACGGGCGGGCCGGGGAGGTGCCCGCGTGCGTCGACGGCGGTCGGCACGGTGACGAGGCCGGCGACCACGGAGGCGCCGGCGAGGACGAGCAGGTTGTTTCGGTGTCGCATGGTGGTCCAGAGCGACGAGCCTCGGCCGTCCTCGCACTTTTCGACGCGACCGTTCGTCGGCAGCGCCGCGTGCGTACGGCCGTCGACCCGCCGATCCCGGCGACCGTGGCGACTCAGCTGGTCATCGCCGAGTCGACGAGCGGTCGGAGCTCCTCGTAGAAGCGCCCACCGACGGAACCGTCGGCCTCGACGACGAGGTAGGCGCCGTAGCCGTCCTCCAGGTCGAGCCACGGGCGGGCACCGTACAGGCCGGCATCGTGCACGTAGGGGGTGTCGCGCTCGACCCACCATCCCATGCCGTAGCCGGTGGCCGGGTCGCCGGCGTCGCCGTACGTCTCGCCGACCCGATCGCTCAGCATCGATTCGAGTGCGGTCGCCGACAGGACCTGCTCGTCGCCGCAGGTGCCGTCCCGCAGGATCATCAGCAGCAGCTCGGCGTAGTCGGGCGCCGTGATGTAGCCCCCACCTTCGATCTGGGGGTTCTCCGTCGGCGTGCGTGACGACGGGTCGAAGCGGTCGGGGTGGTCCTCGCCGAGCTCGAACCAGTGGTTGGTGTACCCGAGCGAGTCGACGCCGCACGGTTCGACGTAGATCTCCTCGATCAGCTCGGCCCACGTCCGTCCCGACACCGCCTCGGCCACCGCCCCGGCGATCTGCCACTGCATGCCGCCGTACCGGAACGCCGTGTCGGGTGGGATCACGTCGTCGTCGTCGCCGTCGGTCGCCAGCGCCGATGCCGCGCAGTTCTCGATCTCGTCGCCGGGGATGAACTGGCACAGGTACGGCTGGTAGGCGGGGTCGGGGCCGAGCCCGACGAGTCCCGAGCTGTTGGACAACATCTGGGCGACGGTGATGTCGGCACCGTCGCCCGCCCAGTCGACGAGGTCGGCGAGCGGTGCATCGATGTCGAGCAGACCCTCGTCGGCGAGGTGGAGCAGCACCCCGGCCGAGATCATCTTCGACGACGATGCGATCAGCGAGACCCGATCCGCCGAGAACTCCCCGGCGTAGGATTCGTGGACGATCCCGTCGTCGCGGTCGACGAGCACGAGGCCGGCGCCGCTCAGACCGTTCTGGTCGACGAGATCGGCGAGGGTGGTGTCGATCTCGTCGAAGCCGCCTCCGGCCGGTGTCGTCGCGTCGGGTGCGGTGGCGTCGGGTGCGGTGGCGTCCGTCGACGTGGTCGCCGCGTCGGCCACGGTCGTCGTCACCGCGGGTTCGTCGGGACCGGTGGTGGTCGTCTCGTCCGATTCCTGTGTGGCCGACTGCTCGTCGCCGGGCTCGGGCGGCGCCGTCTCGGCGTCGTCGGAACACGCGCTGAGCGCCAGCACGCCGATGATCACGGCCGAACGAATCCCCATGGACATCGGACAAGTGTGAACCCGGTCGGCGGGGTGGGGCGAAGCGGAGCGGCCGTTTCACCCGCTCGCGCCACTCCCGTGACGGGTCGGGCGACGGCCCGATGATCGGTCCGACGGCGGTGGTTCGCCCGTAGGCTCTCGTACCCGTGGGGCTCATCGTCCAGAAGTACGGCGGGACGTCGGTCGCCGATCCCGACCGCATCCGCGCCTGTGCCGACAACGTGGCGTTCACCCGCCGCCGGGGTCACGACGTCATCGTCGTCGTGTCGGCGATGGGGAAAGCGACCGACAACCTGATCTCCCTCGCCGACTCGGTCGCGACCAATCAGTCGGGGCGCGAGATGGACATGCTGCTCACGACCGGCGAGCGTCAGACCGCAGCGCTGATGACGATGGCCCTCCTCGATCGCGGGATCGAGGCGATCAGCTTCACCGGCAGCCAGGTCGGGATCATCACCGACACCGCCCATCGCAAGGCGAAGATCATCGAGGTCAAGGGCGACCGCGTGCGGGCGGCGCTCGGCGCGGGCAAGGTGTGCGTGATCGCCGGGTTCCAGGGCGTGAGCACCGCCAAGGAGATCACGACGATGGGTCGTGGGGCATCCGACCTGACCGCCTCCGCCCTCGCCCAGGCGATGGACGCCGAGGCCTGCGAGATCTACACCGACGTGACCGGCGTCTTCTCGGCCGACCCGCGGATCGTCCCGCAGGCGCGCAAGCTCGGTCGGATCCACTTCGACGAGATGCTCGAGATGGCCGGTGCCGGGTCCAAGGTGCTCGCACTGCGGTCGGTCGAGTTCGCCCGCAACCATGACGTCCCCCTCCACGTGCGCTCCGCCTTCACCTGGGAGCAGGGCACGTGGGTGAGCAACGAGGAGCCCTCCGTGGAAGACCCGATCATCTCCGGTGTCGTGACCGACATGACCGAGGCCAAGGTCACCGTGCTCGGTGTCCCGGACCGCCCGGGCATCTCGGCCGCGATGTTCGAGCCGCTGGCAGAGGCCAACGTCAACGTCGACATGATCGTCCAGAACACCTCGACCGACGGCACGACCGACATCAGCTTCACCATGCCGATGGCCGACCTCGCCCAGTCGAACGCGATCGTCGAGCGCGTCGCCGACGAGATCGGCGCCACCGCCGTGACCCACGACGACCAGATCGCCAAGGTCTCGCTGGTCGGCGCCGGCATGAAGTCGTCGCCGGGCATCGCCGCCAGGATGTTCCGCGTCCTCGCCGACGAGGACGTCAACCTCCAGATGATCTCGACCTCGACGATCCGTATCTCGGTGATCATCGACCTCGCCGACATGGAGCGGGCCGCCCGGTCGCTGCACTCGGCGTTCGGGCTGGACACCGGCGCCGACTACTCCGCCCCCCTCCCCGAACGCCGCTGAGCCGAGCCCGGTGGGCCGCTCGCGGCGTTGCCGTCGCCCGCTCGCCGACCTGAGTCGGCTCGGGGCTCGGCTGCCT
>CBFCWS010000039.1:0-14007 GCA_965601765.1 uncultured Ilumatobacter sp.
GCCTCCTCCGGCGGTTCGGGGGGTTCGTCGGGCTCGTCGACGTCGGGCTCGTCCGAGTCGGCCTCCTCCGGCGGTTCGGGGGGTTCGTCGGGCTCGTCGACGTCGGGCTCGTCCGGTTCGCCGGGCGGGTCGACGTCCAAGGCCGACGCCTCGGGCTGAGACGTGCTGATCCCCCTCATCGATCGCGCGTCCGAGCTCGGCGCCGAGATCGGGATCATCGGGGGGTCGGGACTGTACGAGCTCCTCGAGGACGGCGCCCCGGTCGAGGTCCCGACGCCGTTCGGCGATCCCGCCGCGCCGATCGTCGTCGGCACGCTCGGCGGTCATCGCGTGGCGTTCCTCCCGCGTCACGGGCCCGGCCATCGCTTCGCCGCGCATCACGTCCCCTACCGGGCCAACATCTGGGCGTTCGCGGCGCTCGGGGTGCGTGGCGTGCTGGCGCCGTGCTCGTGCGGAGCACTCCGACCCGACCTCGCGCCGGGTGACTTCGTCGTCGTCGACCAGCTCGTCGACCGCACCTCCGGGCGTCCGGGCACCTTCCACGAGACGGGCGCTCCGGAGGGCACCCCGGGCGCGGATCAGCCGCTCCACCACCAGCACTTCGCCGATCCGTACGACGCCGGGCTCCGGGGGGTCCTCGTCGACGCCTCGCGACACCACGGCGTGACCACTCACGACGGCGGCACGATGGTCGTGATCAACGGGCCGCGGTTCTCGACGCGGGCCGAGAGCGTCTGGTACCGGGATCAGGGCTGGAGCGTCGTCAACATGACGGGTGCCCCCGAGGCCGCGCTCGCCGCCGAGGCCGGCATGACCTACGCGACCGTCGCGCTCGTGACCGACCGCGACGCGGGCGTCGACGGGGGCGAACCCGTGACGATGAACGTCGTGCTCGAGGTCATGCGGCACAACGTGTCCCGCCTCCGCAGCGTGCTGACGACCGCCGTCGAGGCGCTCACCTCCTGATCCCCGACCGTCCGGGCTGCGCCACCCTGCCCGCGCGGACGCGCAGTGGGCGCGTCACCCGGACCTGGCGGTAGCCTGACGGTCGTCCGGCTTCCCCCGTCCGACGAGACGGGGTCGATGCCGATGCCGCCGCACGATGTCGCCACAGCGCTGGCAGCTCGCACCCGCCGCGCGGTCGCCCGTCGCCGCTCCTGGTGGTGGGTCGCGACGATGCTCCTCGCCGCAACGGCCGCGTGGGGTGTCGCTGCGTCGATGCGCGCCGCCGGTGCCGCCGCCGATGCCTGGGGCTCGACGGTCGACGTGCTCGTCGTCGTGGACGACGTGCCGGCCGGCGATCCGATCGGGACCCGGGTCCGGACGTTCCCGAGCGCGATGCTGCCCCGCGACGCCGTCCTCGCCGACGCCGGGGCTTCCGGCGCCGGCGCCGCCCGGGTCGCCCGGCACGACCTCGCGGCGGGCGAGGTGCTCGTGGCCGGCGACGTCGCGGCTCGCGGGGTGGTCGGGCGGATCCCTCAGGGGTGGCGGGCGATCACCGTCCAGGAGCACCGTCCGTCGGGCGTCGCGATCGGCGAGCGGGTCGACGTCGTCGGTGACGGGCTCGTGCTGGCCGAGGATGCCCACGTGGTCGACGTCGCCTCGTCGGACCGTCTCGTGACGTTGGCGATCGAAGCGCCGTCGGCGACGGCGGTCGCCACGGCCGACGTGACGGCGACGATCAGCCTGCTCCGACGACCCTGACGGGGTGGCCGTCCGGTGCGCTCACGCGCCGAGTGCCACGGCGACGAGCACGACGCTGCCGAGCACGACGCGGTAGATGACGAACGGCGTGAAGCTCCGCGTGCGCACCAGTCGGATCGTTCCCCACACGGCGAACCACCCGGACAACCCGCTGGTCACGACCCCGACGATCATCGGCGCGAGCAGACCCTCGGGGATGCCGTCGACCACGAGCCCGCCGACCTTCAGCACGACCGCCCCGGCGATGACCGGCACGCTCATCAGGAAGCTCAGCCGTGCGGCGGCGTCGCGATCGAACCCGATCTGACGGGCGGCCGTCATCGTGATCCCCGACCGCGACGTGCCGGGATTGAGGGCCAGCGCCTGCGCCGCGCCGACGATCACGGCGTCGCGGAGGCCGAAGTCGTGGACCCTGCGTTCGCCCGTCTGGCGATCGGCCCACCACAGCAGCAGTCCGAACACGATCAGGGAGACGGCGATGATCGTCGGGGTCCCGAGGCGCTCGTCGATCGCGTCCTCGAACAGCGCCCCCACCAGCGCCGCCGGGACGGTCGCGACGACGAGGAGCCAGGCGACCCGACCGTCGGCGTTGACGGGGCGCTCGCGTCGCCAGATCAGACGCGTGCCCTCGCGGACGTAGCGCGTGAGCTCGGCGCGGAAGTAGGCGACGACCGCGACGAGCGTCCCGAAGTGCAGGGCGACGTCGAAGGCCTTCTCGACCGACGCGTCGCCCGGGGTGTCCCACCCGAAGGCCCAGCGCGTGAGGATCAGGTGACCGCTCGAGGAGATGGGGAGGAACTCCGAGAGCCCCTGCACGAGCCCGAGGACGATCGCCTGGAAGATCGACACGTGGCCCGACGGTAGCGGGACGACGCGACCACGGGACGCCACCGTCTCCGTAGGCTGCGGCGCCGTGGGACCGAAGCGACGCGCTCGACGCCTGTTCGTGACCGGAGCGACCGGTTACCTCGGGAGCCATCTGCTCGCCGACGCCGAGACGGACCGCTGGCAGATCATCGCCCCACCGTCACGGGCGCTCGACCTGCGCAGCGCGGCGTCGGTCGACATGGCCATCGCGGACTGGCGTCCGAGCGCCGTCGTCCACACCGCCTATCGCCGCGACGACCGCACGGCGATCGTCGACGCCTCCCGACACGTCGCACGCGCCGCCGCCCGCTACGGCGCGCGGCTGATCCACGTGTCGACCGACGCCCTGTTCGAGGGGCGGCTCGCCCCCTACGACGAACGCGAGCCCCCCACGCCGGTCACCGCGTACGGGCGCGACAAGGCCGACGCCGAGCTCGTGGTCCGCGCCGAGTGCCCCCGCGCGGTGATCGTGCGCACGTCGTTGCTGGTCGCCGGTCGACGGCCGGGGACCCAGGAGCAACTGGTCGCCGACGTGGTCTCGGGCACGTCGACGACCCGATTCTTCACCGACGAGGTCAGGAGCCCCGTGCGCGTCGAGGACGTCGCGTCCGGCCTGCTCGCGCTCGCCGCCGACGGGTCGGTGCACGGCAACGTCCACCTCGGCGGGCCCCGGCCGTTCGATCGCTACGAGCTCGCGCTCGCGATCGCCGAGCTCAACGACTGGCCGACCCACCGGATCGCACCGACCTCGCTCGCGGAACAGGGCCTCACGCGTCCGACCAGGGTCGTCCTCGACTCGAGCCGCGCGACCGCACTCGGCATCACGCTCCGCGGCCCTACCCGGCCGGCGGCGCGCCGCCCACGGTCAAACTAGATGCCGCTCATCGTCACGTCGCCGATCACCACGGTGACGCCGGCGGCGCGCATCGGGAGCCAGTCGACGTCGCCACCGACCTCGGTGATGTCGAGCAGCATCCGCTGGAGCGTGGACGCGATCGTGAACTCCCGGACCGGCTCGGCGAGCTCGCCGCCGCGGATCATCAGCCCGGACGCACCGGTGGAGAAGTCACCGCTGATCGGGTTGACCCCCGAGTGGATGCCGGTCACGCTCTGGATCAGCACACCGTGGTCGACCCCTGCGACGATGTCGGCCTGACGGCGCTCGCCCGGCACGAGGGCGAGGGCGAGCGCGCCGACACCGGGGGTGCCCGAGAACCCGCCCCGGACGGCGTTCCCGGTCGACACCGTGCCGGACCGCCGGGCCGAGTAGGCGTTGTGGACGAACATCTCCAGGCGCCCGGCGTCGACCAGCACGTTGCGCCGTGCGGCGAGCCCCTCGCCGTCGACGTCGGTGGCGGTGTACGCGAGCGGGTTGGTCGGGTCGTCGACGAGGGTCACCCCCGACGCTGCGATCCCGTCGCCGAGGCGGTCGCGGAAGAGCGACCGCCCCTTGGCGACCGCCTCACCGTTGAGCGTGGACGACACGATGCTCAGGAACTGGGCGGTCACGTACGGGTCGAGCACGACGGTGAGCCGCTCCGACGCCGGTTTGGTGGCTCCCAGCAGGCGGGTGGCGCGGTCGGCCGCGTCGGTCGCCGCTCGCGGGAGATCGAGATCGGCCGGCGACCGTCCGACGCTGAACCCGAACCCGGTCTGGGTCTCGGACTCGTCGTCGGCGAGCGTGCTCGCGACGACGTAGCAGCCGTTCTCGCGACCCCACCTGCGGATGCCGGTCGTCGTCGCCACCGCCGCCTCGCCGTGGGCGTCGACGTAGTTGGCGTCGTCGATGCGGACCCGGTCGTCGGCCGCCAGCGTCGCCCGTTCCAGCTCCAGGGCGAGCTCGATCTTGGCGTCCGTGGGGAACGCAGCGAGCTCGTCGTTCCACAACTCGTGGTCGGTCGGCGTCACGCCGTCGGGTTCGGCGAGGCCGGCCCACTCGTCGACCGTGCCGAACTCGACGTTGGCGCGCGCCTCGGCCAACACCTCGCCGACCGCCTGGTCGTCGAGCGTCCCGGCGTAGGCGAACCCCGTCCGGCCGTCGCGGACGACGCGCACCCCGACGCCCTCGGACTGGGCGGAGACGAAGTGCTCCACCTCGCCGTGGTACACGCGGATCTCCGTCTCGCCCCCACGCGAGACGAACGCCTCGATCTGCTCCCCCGGCCCGGCGCGCTCCACGACGGAATCGGCGATCGCGAGCAGGTCGGTGTCAACAGCAGTCGTCATGAGTCGCCTCCAGAGCTCGTTGCCGGCCACGTCGAAGGGTCGAACGCGCCCGCGAAGCGAACGGAGAGCGCGGCCGGATCATGCCGCTGTGCCGCCGATGGTGAGGGCGGACACGCGCAGGGTGGGCTGGCCGTCGCCGACGGGGACGCCCTGGCCGTCCTTGCCACAGGTGCCGGGATTGCCCATCGCGAAGTCGTTGCCGAGCATGTCGATGTCGCGGAGCACCTGCGGGCCGTTGCCGATCAGGTTGCCCTCCCGGAGCGGCTCGGTGATCTCGCCGTTCTCGATGAGGTAGGCCTCGTTCATGCCGAACACGAAGTCGCCGCTCGCGGTGTTGACCTGCCCCCCGCCGAGCTTGCCGACGTACACGCCCGAATCGGTCGCGGCGATGATGTCGTCGGGATCGTCGGGACCGTTCATGACGAAGGTGTTCGTCATCCGCACCATCGGCAGGTGCTGGTAGCTCTGCCGCCGGCCGTTGCCCGACCCGGGTCGATCCTGCTTGCGGGCCCGCACGTGGTCCCACATGTAGTCGACGAGCACGCCGTCCTCGATGAGGACGTTGCGCTGGGTGGGGTGGCCCTCGTCGTCGATCGCGAGGGTGCCCCACTCGCCGGCCATGGTCCCGTCGTCGACCAGCGTGACCATCGGCGACGCGACGAGCTCGCCGGTCTTGCCGGCATAGACCGATGCGCCCTTCGCGATGTGATCGGCTTCGAGGCCGTGTCCGCAGGCCTCGTGGAACAGCACGCCCCCGGTCCCGTTGCGGATCACCACCGGCATCGACCCCGACGGAGCCGGCCGGGCTCCGAGCTTGGTGATCGCCTGGCGGGCGGCGTTGCGGGCGAGGGCCTCGACGTCGACGAAACGGTCGTCGTCGGGGTCGAACAGCTCCCAGCCGATGGTGTGGCCCATCGACTCGTAGCCGGTCTGCATGCCGGTGTCGCCGTCGGCGACGACCGAGATGCGGGCGAGCACCCGGACGATGTCGTCGCTCGCGAGCAGGCCCTCGCTGTTGGCCACGAGCACCCGCTTGCGGCTGTCGCCGTACCCGGCGGAGACCTGCACGATCTCCGCTCCCGACGCGCGGGCGGCGTCGTTCATGCGCTGGAGGAGCTCGACCTTGCGGGCCGTGCCCACGGTCTCCGGTGCGACGCCGATCGCCTGGGGTGTCGCGTCGACCGGGCGGCCGTGTGCGACCGCGTGCACCTCGGCGTCGCCGCGCGAGGCGGCTGCGGCGGCCGCCGACGCGGCGGCCGCGAGACCCGACGCCGTGAGGTCGCTGGTGTGGGCGAACCCGGTGGTCTCGCCACGGATGACCCGGATGCCGGCGCCGCGATCGCGCCCGCTGGTCACCTGTTCGATCCGACCGTCGTCGAGCCCGACCGACGTGGAGCGCTTGTCCTCGGCGTAGACCTCTGCGAAATCGGCGCCGGTCCGCAGTGCGGCGGTGAGGGTGCGTTCGACCAACTCGGGCTCGATGAGGGGGGTCTGCTCCATGCGCGGAGGCTATCGAGCGCACGGGTGTTCGTCACCCCGGACGCGCCGGCGACCGGCTCCGTCGGCTCGGTCGCGGTCGGCCCGCGAATCGCCCACCATGAGCGGCGCGAACACCACGACGAGCGGCGCGCACACCGTCGTCGGCGACGACAGCCGGTTGTCACGACACCGACATGGACGAGGAGTCAGCGCCCCTCGCGCACACCCGTTAGCGTGATCGCCGATGAACGTTGCCGCCGGTCTCAAAGGTGAAGCACGGGCCGTCGTCTCCTCCGACGACACCGCCGTGGCCCTCGGATCTGGCGACGTCGAGGTCCTCGGCACGCCACGCCTCGTGGCGCTGTTCGAAGCAGCGACCATCGACGCGCTCCGCGGGTTCGTCGAACCCGGTCAGTCCACCGTCGGCATGCGGGTCCAGGTCGACCACCTCCAGCCGACACCCGTCGGTGCCGAGATCGTCGTCGAAGCGGTGCTCGACAAGGTCGAGGGCCGTCAGATCACCTTCACCGTGACGGCGTCCGACTCCGGCGGGCTCGTCGCAGCCGGCAAGGTGACCCGGGTGACGGTCGACGTCGACCGGTTCATGTCGAAGTGCTGCAAGGCCGACTGAGCGGCACCGCCGCGATCCCATCGCCCTGACGTCGTCGGGCGTTCTCAGCCGTCCCGCACGCCACCGTCGCGGACGTCGCCGTCGCCGACATCGAGGTCGAGTCCGATGTCGAGGCTCGGCGCCGAGTGCGTGAGCGCGCCGATCGCGATGTAGTCCACGCCGGTCGCGGCGTAGTCGCCCACGGTCTGCGGGGTGACACCGCCGGACACCTCGACCAGGCAGCGCCCGCCGACGATCCCGACCGCTCGCGCCACCTCGGCGACGGTCATGTTGTCGAGCATCACCATGTCGGCACCCTGGTCGACCGCCTCGCGGACCTGGTCGATCGTGTCGCACTCGACCTCGACCGTGTGGCCGGGCCAGCGCGCTCGCGCCCGCGCGACCACCTCGCCGACGCCGATCGCCGTGAGGTGGTTGTCCTTGACGAGGACGGCGTCGGAGAGCGAACCCCGGTGGTTCACACCACCCCCGGCGCGCACCGCGGCCTTCTGGAGGGCGCGCAGGCCCGGAAGCGTCTTGCGGCTGTCCCTGATCCCGGTGCGGTCACCGGCGGCCCGGACGCACCGATCGGTCATCGTCGCGACCCCGGACAGGTGACCGAGGTAGTTCAGCGCTGTCCGTTCGGCGGCGAGGATCTCGACGAGCGGTCCGGCGACCGATGCGAGCACGGAGCCGGCGCCGATCTCGTCGCCGTCGACGGCGTGCCACGTCGTCGCCACAGCGGGCGCGACCTCGGCGAAGACGTGTGCCGCACAGGCTCGTCCTGCCATCACGCCGGACTCCCGAGCCGAGATCCGGCCGACGCCCACCACGCCGGCCGGGATCAACGACGACGTGACGTCGCCGAGCGGCACCAAGTCCTCGAGCAGGGCGAGGCCGACCGATTGCCTGACCGCCACCACTGGCGGATCGAACGGTCCTGACACGATCATCGCTCCGCGACGCCTGGGTGCCCTCAGGCGAGGTTGCTGCCGCGGGGGTAGACGTCGGCGGGGTCGGTGAGGACGTTGACGAGGTACGGCACGCCGCTCGCGAACGCCCGCCCGAGTGCGGCGCCGAGCTCGTCGGGGTCGCCGATCGTCTCGCCGGCGCCACCGAGCGCCCGGACGACCTGGTCGTAGGGTGTCTGCGGCTGGAGGTCACAGGCGACGTCCCAGCCGTAGATCATCTGCATCGGGTGCTTCTCCAGGCCCCAGATGCCGTTGTTGCCGACGACGATGACGACCGGGAGGTCGTGGCGCACGAGCGTGTCGACGTCCATCAGCGAGAACCCGGCCGCGCCGTCGCCGAGCATGAGCACGACCTGCGAGTCGGGGCGGGCCACCCGGGCAGCGATCGCGTAGCCGAGGCCGTTGCCGAGGCACCCGAACGGGCCGGTGTCGAGCCAGCCGCCGCGCTGGTGCACCTCGACGTACTTGCCGGCGTACGACACGAAGTCGCCGCCGTCGCAGATCACGACCGCATCGCGCTCGAGCTGCTTGCGCAGCTCGCCGTACACGCGGGTCGGCTTGATCGGGGCGCCGTCGGCGGTGAGCAGATCCGCCTCCCGTGCGCGCTCGGCCTCCTCCGCCTCGCGCAGCTCGGCGATCCAGCTGCTGTGATCGACGCGGCCGCCGGTGTGGTCGGCCAGACCCGCCAGCGTGGCGGCGATGTCGCCGGCCACGGTGAGCACGTCGACGTGGGTGGCGCGCTGTGCGTCGTGGTCGACCACGTGGGCGACGGTGGCATCGCCGAAGCTGCCGAAGCCGACGCGGAAGTCGAGCGGCGTGCCGACGACGACCACGAGGTCGGCTCGGATCTTCAGACGGCTGCGGGTGCGCATGAAGGCGAGCTCGTGGTCGGCCGGGAGCATGCCCCGACCGAGCCCGTTGAACATGCAGGGCACCCCGAGCGCCCGGGCGGCGGCCTCGAGCTCGTCCCAGGCGCCGTCGTGGTAGGCATCGGTGCCGACGAGCATCGCCGGCCGCTCGGCCCGCGCGATCGCGATCGCCAGCTCGCGCACCGCGTCGGGGTCGGGCGACCGGTCCGGGACGACGACCTGATCGGGGATCTCGCACTCGGCCGGGCCGAAGACATCGAGCGGGAAGTCGAGGAAGACCGGCCCACGGTGGCCGCTCACGGCGAGCGTCGCGGCGGCGTGCACGTCGGCACCCGCCCGGTTCGGATCGGTGATGGTCGCCGCCCGCTTCGTGAGCGGGTCGAGCAGCGGGACGTGGTCGAACTCCTGGAGCGAACCGGCCCCCCACCGCCCGGCCGGCGCCCGGCCGCCGAGCACGACCAGCGGTGAGCCGTTGAACCGGGCCGAGGTGACCGCCGAGATGCCGTTGGTGACGCCCGGGCCGGCGGTGAGGGCCGCCACGCCGGGCCGGCGGGTGAGCTTGGCGTAGGCCTCGGCGGCGAAGGTGGCCGACTGCTCGTGGCGCGTGTCGACGACGCGCATGCCCGACGCCCGCGCGGCTTCGTAGAGCGGCCAGATGTGGCCGCCGTTGAGGGTGAACATCGTGTCGACGCCGAAGCGCTCCAGCGCGGCGATGGTCTGGAACCCGGCATGTCCGCTGATGTGGGCCATCGCGGCAGCGTAGGGGGTAGCGTCCACTGATCATGTTCCTGGACCAGGTGAACGAGCCGGCGGACGTACGGGCGTTGTCGCACGACGAGCTCGAGGTGCTCGCCGGCGAGATCCGCGACTTCATCGTCGAGGCCGTCAGTGTGACCGGCGGCCACCTCGGGTCGAACCTCGGCGCGGTCGAGCTGTCGCTGGCGCTGCACCGTGTGTTCGATTCGCCCCGCGACGCGATCCTCTGGGACACCGGGCACCAGGCCTACGTGCACAAGATCGTGACCGGGCGGCGGGAGCGGTTCACCGAGCTGCGCCAGCAGGGTGGTCTATCGGGTTACCCGAGCCGCGAGGAGAGCCCCCACGACCACATCGAGAACAGTCACGCGTCGACGGTGCTGAGCTACGCCTACGGGATGGCGGTCGGCCGCGACGCCGGCCGCGACGACCACCGGCACATCGTCGCGGTGATCGGCGACGGTGCGATGACCGGCGGGCTGGCCTACGAGGCGCTGAACAACCTCGGCCACTCGGAGCGCCAGGTGATCATCGTCCTCAACGACAACGGGCGGAGCTACGCGCCGACGGTGTCGAACCTGTCGGCCAGCCTGCAGAGCGCCGACGACCATGCCGACCACCCGAGCCTCCCCGACCGGGTGACCGACAAGCTCGCCCACGCCCTCACCGACATCCGCCTCAACCCGGTGTACGTGCGACGGCAACGTCGCTTCGAGGAGTTCCTCCACAACCTGCCCGCGATCGGGCCACACGCCGAGAAGGCGATGGAGGGCTTCAAGGCGGGCGTCCGCGAGTTCCTCCAGCCGCCGTCGTTCTTCGAGGCGCTCGGCGTGCGCTACGTCGGTCCGGTCGACGGCCACGACATCGCGGCGATGGAGGCGGCGTTCACCAACGCCGAGGAGCTGTCGGCGGAGGGGCCGATCGTCGTCCACGTGCTCACCCAGAAGGGTCGCGGCTACTCCCCCGCGGAGGACGACGACGAGAAGCACCTCCACGACGCACCGATCTTCGACCCGCGCGAAGGTCCCCCCAAGGCGCTCCCCACCGGCTACACCCAGGCGTTCGCCGAGGGCATCGTCAAGGTCGCAGAGCGCGACGACCGGGTCGTGGCGATCACCGCCGCGATGCCTGGCCCGACCGGTCTGCTCCCGTTCGAGGAGCGCTTCCCCGACCGCTGCTTCGACGTCGGCATCGCCGAGCAGCACGCGGTGGCGGGTGCCGCCGGGATGGCGATGGCCGGGCTCCGCCCCTTCGTCGCCGTCTACTCGACGTTCATGTCGCGGGCATGGGACCAGGTCGTGTACGACGTCGCGCTCCATCGCCTCCCGGTCGTGTTCTGCCTCGATCGCGCCGGCATCACCGGACCCGACGGCGCGAGCCATCACGGGGTGTACGACATGGCGCTGCTCTCGAAGGTGCCGGGCATGAGAGTGCTCGCACCGTCGAGTGCCCAGGAGCTGTTCCAGATGCTCGACGATGCCGTCGATCTCGCCGACGACGGCCCGGTGGCGATCCGCTACCCGCGTGGCGCCGCCGTCCAGGTCGACGAGTCGGAGGTGGGCAGTGGGCTCACCGCCCGCCGGGTCCAGGCCGGCGACGGATCGGTCTGCATCATCGCCGTCGGCCGCATGCTCGCGCCCGCCCGCAAGGCGGCCGACCGGCTCGCCGCCGCAGGGGTCGACGCCACGGTCTGGGACGCACGCTGCTGCGTGCCGCTCGACGACCGCATGATCGAGGACGCCGCGCGGCACCGTGCGGTCGTCACCGCCGAGGACGGCGTGCGCGAGGGCGGGATCGGGATGAAGATCGCCGACCGCATCAGCGCGATCACGCCGGGCACCGAGGTGGGCGCCGAGATGGCGATCCTCGGGACCCCGACGAAGTTCCTCCCGCACGGCGACCCGCGCCACATCCTGGCGCAGTGCGGTCTCGACACCGCCGGCATCGCGAACACGGCGTTCGCATTGCTCGCCGAGGCGGGGTGACGAAGACTTGCCGGATGCCATCGCGGGACGACCGGTGATGCGACGCTGCCCCGTCACCACGCGAGGATGCCGGTGCGACGATGCCGGTGCGACGATGCGGGTACTCGATGACGATCCGACGATGATGGTCCCTCGATGAACGATCTCAGCACCGAGCTCGCACTGGCGCTGCGCCTGGCCGATCACGCCGACGCCGAGACCCTGCCACGCTTCGAGGCGGCCGACTTCACCCTCGACGAGAAGGACGACCGCAGCGAGGTCACCGAGGTCGACCGCTCGACCGAGGCCCTCCTGGGCGAGCTGGTCACCAGCGCGCGCCCCGAGCACGGCTTCCTCGGCGAGGAGCACGGCCTGATCGGCGCCGGCGACTCGCCCTGGCGGTGGATCGTCGATCCGATCGACGGCACGTCGGGTTTCGTGCGGGGCATCCCGGTGTGGGCGACGCTGATCGCGCTCACCCACGCCGAGGAGGGTGTCCAGGTCGGTGTGGTGTCGGCGCCCGCGCTCGGGCGCCGGTGGTGGGCCGCCCGCGGCGACGGTGCGTACGCGAACGGGCAGCGATGCTCGGTCTCCGCGGTCGGGTCGATCGAGTCGTCGCAGCTGTGCGTGACCTTCAGCGCCGGATGGGACGAGCTCGGCCTCACGCCGGCGCTCGTCGCCCTGCTCCGGCGGGCGCGGCGGGCGCGCAGCTTCGGCGACTTCTGGCAGCACTGCCTCGTCGCCGAGGGCGCCGTCGACGTGGCGATCGACGCCGTGGGCGTCGCGCCCTACGACCTCGCAGCGGTCAGCGTGATCGTCGAGGAGGCAGGCGGGGCGTTCACCGACCGGCACGGCGTGCGCGCGTACGAGCACGACACCGCCGTGTCGTCCAACGGGCTGCTCCACGACGAGGTCATCGCCGCGATCGCCGCGCCCTGAGCGCCGCTACCGTTGCCTCCGTGGCAACGCCGTTCCAGCTCACCTTCGACTGCGCCGACGCCGACCGGATGAGTGCCTTCTGGGCGACGGCGCTCGACTACGTGGTCCAGCCGCCGCCCGGCGGCTTCGACTCGTGGGAGGACTTCCTGCGCGCCAACGACATCGAGGTGCCGCCCGCCGGCTCCATCAGTGCGATCGTCGACCCCGACGATGTCGGGCCGCGAGTGCTGTTCCTGCGCGTCCCCGAGCCGAAGACGGTGAAGAACCGGGTGCACCTCGACCTGCGCGCCGACGGGGACGAGGCCCGCCGGGCGATGGCCGATCGGCTGATCGAAGCGGGTGCGACCGAGGTCGGCCGCGTCGACGAGAACGGCGGGTGGTGGATCGTGATGACCGACCCCGAAGGCAACGAGTTCTGTGTCGCCTGACCCGTGCCGCTCGGCCGCGACCACGGCGATCACCGCCGGGCGCGACCCCGACGAGCCCTCGCTCGCGCCGGTCGTCCACCCGGCCGGCGTGTGGCGGACGGCCGATCTCGGCGACGCGCACCGGGTGGCGGTCACCGCCCGCCCCGACCGCTACTACAGCCGCTACGGCAACCCGACGGTGCGCGCCTTCGAGCGGGCGATCGCCGAGCTCGAGGGAGCCGAGGACGCGCTCGCGTTCGGGTCGGGCATGGGTGCGATCGCCTCGACGGTGCTGGCGCTGTGCTCGACCGGCGACCACGTCGTCGCGTCGCGGCAGCTGTACGCGGGCACGACCGCCTGGCTCCAGGGTCCTTGTCAGCGGTTCGGCATCGACGTGACCTTCGTCGACGGGACCGAACCCGGTGCGCTCGCCGCCGCCGTCCGGCCCGGGCGCACGATGCTCGTCATCGTCGAGACGCCCTCGAATCCGCGCCTCGAGCTGTGCGACCTCGCCGAGGTCGGGTCGATCACCGGCCCGTTCACCGTCGTCGACTCGACCTTCGCCACGCCGCTCGGCCAGCGGCCGCTCGATCACGGGGTGGATCTGGTGGTCCACTCGGCCACGAAGGGCATCGCCGGCCACAACGACGCGACCCTCGGCGTGATCGCGGGCGAGGCCGAGCTCGTCGAGGCGATCTGGGGTTACTCGGTCCTCCACGGCGCCGCGGCGTCACCGCACGACGCGGCGGCGGCGTTGCGCGGCGTCCGGACGCTCGCCGTCCGCACGCGCTCGCAGTGCGGCTCGGCGCAACGTGTCGCCGAGTGGCTCGACGGGCACCCGGACGTCGCCGCCGTCTGGTATCCGGGCCTCGCGTCCCATCCCCAGCACGAGCTGGCCACGCGTCAGATGGCCCAGTGCGGGACGGTGCTCGCCGTCGAGCTGGCGGGCGGCCGGCCGGCGGCCGAGCGGACGATCGACCGGTTGGCGCTGATCCGGTGCGCGACGTCGCTCGGCGGACCCGAGACCATCGTCTGCCACCCGATGACGTCGACCCACGTCGGCCTGACCGGCCCGGAGCAGGCCGCGATCGGCATCACCCCCGGCCTGCTCCGGCTGAGCATCGGCCTCGAAGACACCGACGACCTGATCGCCGACATCGACCAAGCGCTACGACCGTGACGAAGCAAGCCAGGCTTGCTTCGTCACGTGTAGTA
>CBFCWS010000040.1:0-13777 GCA_965601765.1 uncultured Ilumatobacter sp.
GCTTCGCCACGGTGGGTCGGCGGTGAGGGCCCAGCGGAGGGTGCGGGTGAGGGCGTCGCCGGCGGGTCGCACGACGAGGCGCTCGCTGACGGGGAGCCACGGCAGGCGCAGCGGCCACCGGGCCCAGGTCGGGAGCAGCGAGACCGCGGCCGCGGCGAGCACGCCGTACGGCGCCCGCCCGATCAGACCGATCGGTGGGGTGATGAGCAGGTAGCGAGCGCCGTCGCGGGCCTCGGGGGTGCTGCGCAGCTCGCGCCGGTAGGCGTGCAGCTGCGACCGCAGCTCGCGCGCCGATCTCGGGGCGTCGGCGGCACCGAGGGCGTCGGCGACGACCGCGGCGTTCTCCACGTAGCGGTCGCGCTCGGCCCCGACCAGGGGCTCGGCGCCGTACCGGTCGTGTGCGGCGAGGAAGCTGTCGACCTCGGCGACGTGGACCCAGCGCAGCAGGTGGGGGTCGTTGGCGGCGTACGGCCGGCCGTCGGCGGTCGTCCCGACGACCCGCTCGTGGACCCGCCGGACCCGCTCGACGGCCCGCTCGGCCTCGACGGCGGGGCCGAACGTCGTCGCCGCGAGGAAGTCGGCCGTGCGCTGGATGCGGCCCCACGGGTCGTGGCGGTAGTCGCTGTGCTGCGCGACGCCGGCCATCGCACGCGGATGCAGTGACTGGAGCAGGAGCGCCCGCAGAGCGCCGATGAGCATCGCCGAGTCGGCATGGACCCGCCGGATCGGTTCGTCGTCGGCGAACCACCCCACCTCGTCGCTGTCCCAGATCTCGGCGCGGCGGGCGCTCATGCGGTCGCCCTCGCCGATGACGATCGAACGGACGCGCCCGGCGATCCAGCTCCGCACCTCGTCGGTCGGTGGGGCCGGCAGCACTGCCATGCCCCATGGTGCCACGACCGATCGGTAGTGTCCGCGTCGTGACCGACGACGCCGCCACCGACCCGACCGATCCGGTCGAGGGTGGTCGCCCTTCGGCGTCCGAGACCAGCGCGTCCGGGATCAACCGCGAATCGGGCGACGACGGCGCCGAACCGCCGGACCGGACCCCACGCCAGGACGCGTTCGATCGATTGCGGCTCCCGGGATGGGTCGTCCCGACCGTGGCGGTGTTCTGGGTCGGCTACGTGATCGTCCGCCTCCTCGGCACGGTCTGGGGCGAGCTCGACGGCCTGACCCTGCTGCTGGTGATCTCGATGTTCATCGCCCTCGCGATCGAGCCGGGGGTCAACCGACTCGCCCGGCGCGGTTGGCGGCGGGGCCGGGCGACGCTCGCGATCATGCTGGCGATCATCCTCGTGGTCAGCGCCTTCGTCGGGGCGATCGGCACGCTGGTGACGACCCAGGTGGTCGACCTGCTGCAGAACTCCGAGACGTACATCGTCGACACGGTCGACACGTTCAACGACACCTTCGGCGCATCGCTCGACCCGCAGGAGGTCGTCGATGCGTTCAACGATCCCGACGGTGCGGTGCAGCGCTTCATCGACGCCCAGCAGGACAACGCCGTCACCCTGTCGTTGCAGGTGCTCGGGGTGATGGTCCAGGTGCTGTCGGTGCTGCTGTTCTCGTTCTACCTGGTGGCCGACGGGCCGCGCATGCGCCGCGCGATCTGCAGCCGTCTGCGGCCGGAGCGCCAGGTGCGGTTGCTCGCCACCTGGGAGCTGGCGATCGACAAGACGGGCGGCTACCTCTACTCGCGAGCGCTGCTCGCGCTGCTCTCCGCGCTCGCGCACTGGGTCGTCTTCCAGGCGCTCGGGATCCAGGCGCCGATCCCGCTCGCCATCTGGGTCGGGATGGTCAGCCAGTTCCTCCCCGTGGTCGGCACCTATCTCGCGGGCATCCTGCCCGTCCTGCTGGCGTTCATCGACTCACCCGTGCTGGCGCTGGTCGTGCTGGGCTTCATCATCGTCTATCAGCAGATCGAGAACTACCTGTTCGCCCCGCGCATCACGGCCCGGACGATGCAGATGCACCCGGCGGTCGCGTTCGGTGCGGCGCTCGCCGGCTTCGCCCTGGTCGGTGCGGCCGGTGCGATCCTGGCGCTCCCGGCCGCGGCGATGTTCCAGGCGGTCGCGAGCGAGTGGGGTGAGCGCCACGAGGTGGTCGACAGCTCGTTGACCGATCTCGGCCCCGAGGGTCGCCGGCGCGATCGGTCCTCATGACCGCCGTGTCGGCCGCCGGCCCGATCGGGCCGTCCGACGTCGTCCCGCTCGCCGTCACCGATCGGTCGGGCGTGGTCGAGAGCGTCCACCACGGGGTCGCGGTGGCGATCGACCGGGACGGCGAGGTCGCGTTCGCGGCGGGCAACCCCGATGCGGTGATCTACCCGCGCTCGGCCAACAAGCCGATGCAGGCCGACGCGATGCTCCGCCTCGGGCTGTCGCTCGATCCGCCGGGCGTCGCGCTCGCGTGTGCGAGCCACGACGGCTCGGAACCCCATCTCGAGGTCGTGCGATCGATCCTGGCCGCCCACGGTCTCGGTGTCGACGCGCTCGACAACACGCCGGCGATGCCGCTCGACCCGGACGCCGCCCACGTCTGGTGCCGCCGCGGTGGCGGGGCGGATCCGCTCCACCAGAACTGCTCGGGCAAGCACGCCGCGATGCTGGCGACCTGCGTGGTGCGCGGGTGGCCGACCGACGGCTACCTCGACCCGTCCCACCCCTTGCAGCAGGCGATCACCGAGCACGTCCGGTGCTTGGCCGGACCGGTCGCGCACATCGGTGTCGACGGATGTGGTGCTCCGGCCCACGCCCTGTCGACGGTCGCGCTCGCGCGGGCGTTCGCCCGTCTCGCACGGGAGCGGACCCGGGTCTGGGAAGCGATGAACGAGCATCCCGACCTCGTCGGCGGCCCGACCCGCGACGTGACGCTGCTCATCCGATCCGTGCCGGGCCTCATGGCCAAGGACGGCGCCGAAGGCGTCCTCGCCGCGGCGCTCCCCGACGGCCGGGCGGCGGCGGTCAAGATCGGCGACGGCGCGGCACGCGCCGCGGGGGTGGTGCTCGGCGCGGTCCTGCGACGCGTCGACGTCGACGTGCCCACCGACGCGATCGTGGGCACGATCCTCGGCCACGGCCGGCCGGTCGGCGAGGTCCGGCCGCTGCCGCGCTGACGGGCCCGGTCGCCCGACGTCGGCGCTGCTCGGCCGGCGGATGCGGCGATAGGTTCCGGTGCCATGAGCGCTGGTGCCCGGGTCGATCCGACGAAGTCGCTGGCCTTGGCGGCGAACGTGTTCACCGGAGCGATGTTCGTCTACTCGGGCACGATGAAGGCCCGCAGCCGATCCGACTGGGAGCGCCAGTCGCGCGACCTCGACGTCGATCCGCGGGTGGCGTCGATCGTGCCGGGCTACGAGCTCGCGCTGGGCGCAGCGGTCCTCAGCGGTGTGGCGCGACCCTGGCCGGCCCGGCTCGCCGTCGGGACGCTGGGGGTGTTCACGTGGTTCCTCGCCCGCCGTCTGCTCGACGGCACCAGGCCGCCGTGCGCGTGCTTCGGGTCGGCGTCGACCAAGCCGCTCGGCCGACGCCACCTCGCCCGCAACGCCGTCCTGACGGGGGTCGCGACGGTTGCTGCGCTGCGGTGATGACGTCGTGCTTGCGCACGGTCCCGCGATCCGCACGGGGCTGGGTGGCCGCGCGACGTCGTGCAGCTGCTCCTCGTGACGGGTGTCGACCGGGAGCGAACGGTCGCGACGGCGCAGCGGTGGGGGGTCGAGGCCGTCGTCGCGTCCGGTGTGGCCCATGCCCGGGATCGGTTGCGATTGTCGGTCGGACACGACGCCCATAGCTGGGCCGAGAAGGTCGCGATAGACGCCCGCGACGCCCGGGCGATCGCGGTGTTCACGTCCGAGCGTTCCTTCCGGGATCAGGCGCCGACCGCGGTCGGTGTCCTGCCGATCACGTCGGTCGCGAGGTACCTGGCGATGCTGACGCTCCCCAGCTCGGAGGCGCGGAGCGGTCGCTCGGCGTTCGAACACGTCCGGTCGCGTGTTCGCAGGTTGCGCCGTCGATCGACTCGCTGAACCGGCCGGCTCGCCGAGCCGGCCACGCCCCGACCCGGATCAGCGGAACGCGGCCTCCAACGCCAGCGCGATGTCGTGCGGGCCTGCCGCGACGCGGTCGCCCAACGAGTCGACGAGGTTTGCCCAGCCGGGCTCGGGCGGGGTACGGAGCTGCCAGACGTGCTGACGGAGGTGGTCGAACCCGTGATCGTGGATCCCGACGACGACGAACCCGCGCAGCGGCCACGAACGTTGCCCGATCGGGCAGTGCGTCCCACACCCAACCGGCCGGTCCCGCCGCCTCGACCACCTCGCCCGCGACGGTCGCCACCACGAGGAACCCCCTCGTCGGCACGCCACACGACGTCGGCGCGGCCGTGATGCCCGGGGGGCTGCCCGACGTCGCTCGCTCCGCCTCAGCTGCCCGCACGGCCGTCGGCGAGCAGCCGGACGAAGCTGCCGTGGCGGATGAGGCCGTCGTTGGTCAGCTCGGTCATCTCGACGACCGCGGTCAGCACCGGCTCGACCCAGGTGGCGTCTCGGCGGTAGCGCGACGGCGGGAGCGTGTCGAACGGGCACTCGCCGACCGCGAGGTCGCGCAGCCGGCCGGTCAGCAACTCGAGCGTCGGCTGATCGAACCCGGTGCCGATCCCGCCGGCGAAGACGAGGCCGCCGTCGCCGTCCGGTCGCCCGACGAGGAGCGACCCGAAGGTGCTCGCCCGGTTGCCGGTGCCGGTGCGGAAGCCGCCGATCACGACCTCGAGCCGGCGGCGATGCTTGATCTTGCGCCAGTCGGGCGAGCGGAGTCCCGGCCGGTAGGTCGACGTCAGCCGCTTGGCCATCACGCCCTCGAGTCCCTGTGCCTCGGTCGCCGCGACCAGGTCGGGGCCACCGCCCACGCGCTGCCCGGACACGATCCACGCCGGGCCGGGCTCGACGACCTGTTCGAGCAGGCGTCGTCGGTCGGCGAGCGCCAGCCCGATCGTGTCGTGCTCGTCGATCGACAGGACGTCGAACACGTAGAAGACCGCCGGTCGCTCGTGTCGCTGGATCAGCTCGAAGCGCGGCCGGCCGTCGTCGTCGAGCACGGCGAGCTCCCCGTCGAGGATGGCGCGCCGGGCGTTGACGCCGCTCGCCAGCCCCGCGAGCTCGGGGTAGCGGCCGGAGACGTCGATCAGGTTGGTGGAGTGCAGCCGCACGGCACCGTCCTCGACGAGCGCGATCGTGCGGTGCCCGTCGTACTTCACCTCGTACGCCCAGGCCCCGTCGTCGTGCGGCAGCGAGCCGAGCGTCGCCTTCATCGGCGCGACCGGGTACGAGAGCGCCATCACCCGGCGGGCGGATCGCCGCGCTGGGCGCCCCGCTCGTGGTCGGCGGGGAGGTGGTCGGAGATCACCTCGTCCTCGGCGAGGCGGGCGATCTCCTCGCGGGACAGGCCGAGCAGCTCCGAGAGCACCTCGGCGTTGTCCTCGCCCCGGTACCGCGGCGAGCCGTGGACGCCGACGTCGGGCGCGGCCGAGAACCGCCACGGCGCGTTCGGCACCCGGAACGAGCCGCCGCCCCGGTCGTCGACCGAGACGATCGCCCCCCGCTCGTCGGCCCACGTCGAGTCGGCGACCTCGCGCACCGACGACACGCGCCCGACGGCGAGACGACTGCTGACGAAACGCTTCTCGAGCGTCGCCGCGTCGGGCACCGTCGCCGCGTACGCGGCGATCTCGGCGGCGATCTCGGTGAGGTGCTCGAGGCGCAGTGCGACGGTCGCGAACCGGGGGTCGTCGACGAGCTCGGGCCGCTCGATCGCCCGCATGTACATCTCGAAGTTGCCCCGTGACGCGGGATGGCCGGCGATCGCCACCACGTCGCCGTTGGCGACCGTGACCACCGGCTGGGCGTCGTTACCGAAGCTGAGCACCCAGTTGGCGTCGACGTCGTCGTCCCACAGGTCGGCGTGCACGTGCTCGTTGACGTACAGCATGACCTGCGCCATCGCGATGTCGACGTGTTGCCCCTCGCCGGTGCGCTCGCGCTGGAACAGCGCGGCCAGGATGCCGGCGGCGGCGTCGAGCGAGGTGTACACGTCGGCGTGGCTGTGGCGATCGGTCCGGTAGACACCGCCGCGGCCGTGGTCACCCTGCGAGCGCGTGAGACCGGTCTCGGCCTGCACGACGGGTGCGTACGCACGCCGCTCGCTCCACGGTCCGGTCGACCCGTACCCGGTGATCGATGCGTAGACGATCGAGGGGTTGCGGGCGGCGACCTCCTCGTAGCCGAGCCCGAAGCGGTCCATGACGCCGGGCCGATAGTTCTCGACGAGCAGGTCGCACGTCTCGGCGAGACGCATCGCCAGCTCGCCCCCCTCCGGGCGGTGGAGATCGATCGACACGCACCGCTTGCCGGCGTTCTGCTGGGCGTAGTAGGTCGGCATGCTGTTGCGACGCGGGAACGCGAACCGCGTCATGTCGCCCGCGGGCGGCTCGATCTTGATCACCTCGGCACCGAGGTCGGCGAGCATCCGCGTGCAGTGCGGGCCGGAGAGCACCCGCGTGAAGTCGAGCACCCGGATCCCGTCGAGCGGAGCCACCATCCGCTCATGCTGCCACGCCCCCCACGTCGCGCATGGTGCCAGGCACCATGCGCGACGTGGGCTCGTGATTCCGCGGGAACGGATCTACCGTGGATGGATGCCCGTGCTCCAGACCGTGCCGCTCGACTTCCAGTGGGCGACCGCCAACCCGTTCCTCTTCTGCGTCCACCACCTCGACCACTACCCGGCGGCCAACGCCGAGCTCGGTCCGGCGGCGTCGCTCGCCGGACGGTCGATCGGCAACGACTTCGCCGGCATCGACGGCTGGAGGATGTACCACGGCCACGAGGTACCCGGGTTCCCCGAGCACCCGCACCGAGGTTTCGAGACGATCACCTTCGTCCGCCAGGGCCTGATCGATCACTCCGACTCGCAGGGGATGGCCGCCCGCTACGGCCGCGGCGACGTCCAGTGGATGACGGCCGGATCGGGCATCGTCCATGCCGAGATGTTCCCCCTGCTCGACCGCGACGGCCGGAACACGGTCGAGCTGTTCCAGATCTGGCTCAACCTGCCCGCCGCCGACAAGTTCGTCGACCCGCACTTCACGATGCTCTGGGACGCCGACATCCCGCGCGTGCCCGTCGGTGATCCCGCCGATCCCGACGGTGAGGTGCTCGTCATCGCCGGATCGATCGGCGACGTGCGCGCTCCCTCGCCGCCGCCGGCGTCGTGGGCGTCACGCGCCGAGGCCGACCTCGCGATCTGGCACGTCGTCCTGGAGCGCGGTGCGTGGACGCTGCCGCCGGCAGCGGACGACGGCGTGATCCGCACGCTCTACGTCTTCGACGGTGGACCGGTCGACGTCGACGGCACGACCGTGCCCGGATCGACCGGCGCGGTGGTCGACGCCACCGGGCCGACCGCGGTGGCCGTCGAGCGCCACACCGAGATCCTCGTGCTCCAGGGCCGTCCCCTCGACGAGCCCGTCGTCCAATACGGCCCGTTCGTGATGAACACCCGCGAGCAGATCCAGCAGGCGTTCACCGACTACCAGCGCACCGGGTTCGGCGGCTGGCCATGGCCGCGCCCCGACCCGACCCACGGCACGAGCGACCACCGGTTCGCCCGCATCGGCGGACGGGAGCTCACCCCGACCTGATCCTCCGACGCGAGGCTGTCGCGCATGGTGCCTGGCACCTCGCGCGACGTCAGTGCTCGTGGTTGTCGGAGCTGGCGACGACCCGCGCGGCGACGACGGGGAGCATCTTCACGGCGATCTGCGGGACGTCGCGCAGCACGGCGGTGAACCCGCGGCCGTCGATGTGGAGCACGGAGACGTCGGTCTTGGCGCTGACGGTGGCGCTCCGATGGCTGTGCGTGAGCAGGGCCATCTCGCCGGCGAAGCTGCCGGGGCCGAGATCGGCGATGTGCTCGCCGTCCTTCGTGACGTCGAGCGTGCCCTCGATGACGACGAACATCTCGTGCGCCGACTCGCCCTCGCGCATCAGTACCCGCCCGGGTGCGTAGTCGAGCTGGGTCGCGATCTGGGCGACCCGATCGAGCTCCTTGTTGGTCAGTTCGCTGAACAATGTGACGTTCTTCAGGTGATCGGTGTACGCGTGGCGTGCCATGGCTTCCCCTCCAGCATCTCGCGAGCCGTGTGTGGTCCTCGATCGGACTGTAGGCGATGGCGTGCGATCGCCGTGATCCCGGCCGGCGCCGACGGTTCGAGTGCGAGCGCCCGACCATGGGCTGCCCGTGCCGACCGGAACCGTCCGCCCCGTTCCGGTCGGCACCGGCGTGCCGCCCTGTCAGGAGCGACGTCCAGAGGTTCCCGCATCGTCGTCGATCGCTGACACCCCCAAGACAACACGGAACGTCGCCGTCCGACAGCGTCGGGTGACCCGGTGCGTTGGGTACGTGTACCCAACAGCGGCGAAGATGGAGGTGGAGGTCACCGAATCGGAATGGATGCAGACCGCGACAAGGGTCGCCGCGAGGCCGGGACGGCGTGGACGGATTCGAGGCACCCCCGATGAGCATCGTCGTCGAACCCGAGTGGTTGTCGGCGAGCGATCTCAGCGCCCTGCGGGCCCACGGTCGGCGTCGCACCGCTCGGGCCGGCTCGACGATCTTCGTCGAGGGCGACGATCCCTCCGATGTGATGATCATCGAGTCGGGCGACGTCAAGGTCACCACCGTCGCCGCGAACGGGAACGAGGTCGTGCTCGACGTGCTCGGCGCAGGCGAGCTGCTCGGCGAGCTCTCGGCGATCGACGGCATCGACCGGTCCGCGACGGCGACCGCGCTCACCGATGTCGAGCTCACGACGGTGCCCGTCGAGGTCTTCTGGCAGTTCCTCCAGGATCATCCGATGTCGATGGGAGCGCTGCTGGCCGTCGTCGTCCGCCGGCTGCGGATCGCCAACCGCCGCCAGCTCGAGTTCAGCGCCACCGACGCGATGGGTCGGTTGTGCGCGCGCCTGGACGAGCTCGCCGACCGCAGCGGTACGGCCGGCGCCGACGAGTCGGTCCACATCGAGCTGCGGGTCAACCAGACCGAGCTCGCCCAGTGGTGCGGGATGTCGCGCGAGGCCGTCGTCAAGGCACTGCGCAAGCTGCGTCAGCTCGGCTGGGTCTCCACCGGCGACGGGCGCATCGTGATCGACGACCGAGCCGCGGTCCGCCGTCGCGCCCAGATGTGACGGTCGGCCGCCACGCACCTCGCCGCCGGCGGGTCAGGGTTGGTAGGCGAGGACGGTGCCGAGCAGCTGTTCGGCGACGTCGAACGGGAGGTTCTTGCGAACGGCGTAGTCGGCGACCTGGTCGCGCTGGATCCGGCCGATCGCGAAGTAGCGCGACTCGGGGTGCGCGAAGTACAAGCCCGACACCGACGAGCCGGGGTACATCGCGTACGACTCGGTCAGGCCGACCCCGATGCGGGCCTCCGCGTCGAGGAGCTCGAACAGGGTCGCCTTCTCGGAGTGGTCGGGCTGGGCCGGGTAGCCCGGCGCCGGCCGGATACCGCGGAACGGCTCGCCGAGCAGCTCGAGCGGCGTGAACGGCTCGTCGGCGGCGTACCCCCAGATCTCGCGCCGGACGAGGGCGTGGACGTACTCGGCCATCGCTTCCGCGATCCGGTCGGCGAGCGCCTTGACCATGATCGACGAGTAGTCGTCCCCGGCGTCCTCGTACCGCGCCGCGATCTCGATCTCCTCCGGGCCGGCGGTGACGACGAACCCGCCGATGTGGTCGTTCACGTCCGCGGACGCGGGTGCGACGAAGTCGGCGATCGACAGGTTGGGTTTGCCGTCGCGCCGCTGGAGCTGCTGGCGCAGCCCGTGGAAGCGGACGCCGTGCTCGGGCAGGAGGATGTCGTCGCGGTGGTCGCCGTCGCCGCGGTGCGCGGGCCAGATCCCGACGATCGCCCGGGGGCCGAACCACTCCTCGTCGACGATGCGCGCGAGCATCGCCTGCGCGTCGTCCCACAGGGGGCGGGCCGCCTCGCCGAGGGTCTCGTCGTCGAGGATCGCCGGATGCCGCCCGCGCAGTCCCCAGGCGTGGAAGAACGGGGTCCAGTCGATGTGCTCGGCCAGCGTGGCGAGGTCGATGCCGTCGAGGATCAGCAGACCGGTCGTGGCCGGCGTCGCCACGGTGCGGGCATCGAACACGAAGTCGCCGGCGTTGCGCCGGGCGGCGGCGAGCTCGAGACGGTCGCGCTCGATGGCGGCGCGCTCGTGGGCCTCGATCACGCGGGCGTACTCGGCGTCGAGGTCCGCGACGAACGCATCGCGCTGGTCGTGGTCGTCGCTGAGGAGGCGGGAGATCACCCCGGCCGCCCGGCTGGCATCGGCGACGTGGACGACGGTGCTCTTCGTGTAGGCGGGCGTGACCTTGAGCGCGGTGTGGATGCGGCTCGTGGTGGCACCCCCGACCAGGAGTGGCACGTCGAAGCCCTGCCGCTCCATCTCGCTCGCGACGTGGACCATCTCGTCGAGCGACGGTGTGATCAGGCCGGACAGGCCCACGATGTCGGCGTTGCGCTCGCGGGCGGTGTCGAGGATGGTCTGGGCGGGCACCATGACGCCGAGGTCGATGATCTCGTAGTTCGCACATCCGAGCACGACGCCGACGATGTTCTTGCCGATGTCGTGCACGTCGCCCTTGACGGTCGCGAGGACGACGGTCCCGTTGGTCGAGAGCCCCTCGCCGCCCGCGGCGGCCTGCTCGGCTTCGAGGAACGGGGTGAGGTAGGCGACGGCCTGCTTCATCACGCGGGCCGACTTGACGACCTGGGGGAGGAACATCTTGCCCGAGCCGAACAGGTCGCCGACGACGTTCATGCCGTCCATCAGCGGGCCCTCGATCACCGACACCGGCGAGCCGAGCCGCTGGCGGGCGTGCTCCACGTCCTCGACGACGTAGTCGCCGATCCCGTTCACGAGCGCGTGCTCGAGCCGTTTGTCGACGTCCCAGTCGCGCCACTCCAGCCGGGCGGCGTCGTCGACCTGCGCGGCGCCGCCGGCGAACTCGGTCGCCGCCGCGAGCAGCCGCTCGGCGGCCTCGGGCCGGCGCGCGAGCACGACGTCCTCGCACAGGTCGCGCAGCGCCGGGTCGATCTGCTCGTAGACGGCGAGCTGACCCGCGTTGACGATGCCCATCCTCATGCCCGCGGCGATCGCGTGGTAGAGGAAGACCGAGTGCATCGCTTCGCGCACCCGCTCGTTGCCCCGGAAGGCGAACGAGAGGTTCGAGACGCCACCCGACACGTTGGCCGCCGGGAAGCGCCGCCGTAGCTCGGTCGTCGCCTCGATGAAGTCGAGCCCGTAGCGGTCGTGCTCGGCGATGCCGGTGGCCACGGCGAAGATGTTGGGGTCGAAGATGATGTCGCTCGGGGGGACGCCGACCTCGGTCGTCAGGAGCTCGTAGGCGCGCGAGCAGATCTCGACCTTGCGCTCGGCGGAGTCGGCCTGGCCGACCTGGTCGAACGCCATCACGATCATCGCGGCGCCGTGGTCGCGGCACACCCGCGCCTGGGCGAGGAACGGCTCGACCCCTTCCTTCAGCGAGATCGAGTTGACCACGGCCTTGCCCTGCACGCACTCCAGCCCGGCCTCGATCACCTCGAACTTGGAGGAGTCGATCATGACCGGGACGCGGGCGATGTCGGGTTCGGCGGCGATCAGGTTGCAGAAGGTGGTCATCGCCTCGCGCGAGTCGAGCAGACCCTCGTCCATGTTGATGTCGATGACCTGGGCGCCGGCCTCGACCTGCTGGCGGGCGACGTCGAGCGCCTCGGCGTAGTCGCCGTTCGTGATGAGCCGGCGGAACTTGGCCGACCCGGTGACGTTGGTGCGTTCACCGACGTTGACGAACGAGATCTCGTCGGTGAGCTCGAACGCCTCCAGGCCGGAGAGGCGGAGCCGGCCGGACGCGGCGACCGGGGTGCGCGGCGCATGGGGTCGGACCGCCTCGGCGATCGCGGCGATGTGGGCCGGCGTGGTGCCGCAGCACCCACCGACGATGTTGACGAACCCGGCCGCGGCGAACTCGCCGATGATGCTCGCGGTCTCCTCGGGTGCCTCGTCGTACTCGCCGAGCTCGTTGGGGAGCCCGGCGTTCGGGTAGGCGCACACGAGCGTGTCGGCGAGCGTCGAGATCTCGGCGACGTGGGGGCGCATCTCGGCGGCGCCGAGCGCGCAGTTGAGCCCGACCGAGATCGGATCGGCGTGGCGGACCGACTCCCAGAACGCACCGACGGTCTGGCCCGACAGCGTCCGTCCGGAGCGATCGGTGATCGTGCCCGAGATCATCAGGGGCGTGTCGACGCCGGTGTCGGCGGCGTGGCGGCGGGCCGCCCAGATCGCCGCCTTGGCGTTGAGCGTGTCGAAGATCGTCTCGATCAGGACGAGGTCGACGCCACCCTCGACGAGGGCGGCGATCTGCTGGCGATAGCCCTCGGCGACCTGCCGGAACGTCATCAGGCGGAAGCCCGGATCGTCGACGCGGGGCGAGAGCGACAGGGTCACGTTGGTCGGCCCGACCGCCCCGGCGACGAACCGTTCCCGGCCGTCGGCGGCGGCCCGGGCGTCGGCGGCGCGGCGTGCGCCGTGCGCCGCGGCGAGGTTGAGGTCGCGGACGAACGCCGGGTCGTCGAGGCCGTACTCGCGCTGGGCGGTGGTCGTGGCCGAGAAGGTGTTGGTCGAGATGATGTCGGCGCCGACGTCGAGGTAGGCGTCGTGCATCGCCCGGACCGCATCGGGGCACGTGAGCGCGAGCAGGTCGTTGTTGCCGGCGAGCGAGGTCGGGTGGTCGCGCAGCAGCTCGCCCCGCAGGTCGTCCTCCCCGAGGCCGAGGCCTTGGATGAACGTGCCGGCGGCGCCGTCGAGCACGAGGATGCGCTCGCGTGCGGCCAGCGTGAGCGGGTGGTCGGCGTGGGTCGAGGTGCGGGTCACGATGTGGCCTCCGTCGTCGAGAGCGTGTTGGGGGTGACGCCGATCCGCTCGCACACGGCGAGGGCGAGATCGGGTCGGTTCAGCGTGTAGACGTGGACGTGGTCGACGCCCTCGGCGGCCAGGCCGAGGATCTGCTCGGCGGCGACGTCGGCGCCGATCGCGGTCCGGGTCTCCGGGTCGTCGACACCGTCGAAGCGGTCGACGATCCGTTGCGGCATGCCGGCACCGCAGCGGGCGGCGAACCGCATGACGCTGTCGATGCAGTGGATGGGGAAGATGCCGGGCACGATCGGGATCCCGATGCCGGCGGCGCGCACCCGGTCGACGTAGCGCACGAACAGGTCGTTGTCGAAGAACATCTGGGTCATCGCCCGGTCGGCGCCGGCCTCGACCTTCTCGGCGAGGACGGCGAGGTCGTGGTCGTCGGTGGGCGACTGCGGGTGGCGCTCGGGGTAGCCCGACACCGACACCTCGAAGCGGTCGTGGGCCTTCGCCGCGGCGACGAGGTCGGCCGTGCGCTGGTACCCCTCGGGGTGCGGGCGGTACGGGGCGTCGATCCCCTCGGCCGGATCGCCGCGCAGGGCGACGATCTGGTCGACACCGAGCTCGGCGTAGCGGTCGATCACCCGGTCGATGTCGTGCACCGGCTGGCCGACGCAGGTGAGGTGCCCGGCGACGCGCACGCCGGTCGCGACGACCGTGCGGATCGCGTCGTACGAGCGGACGTGGTCGGACCCGCCGGCACCGTAGGTGACCGACACGTAGACCGGGTCGACGGCCCGCAGGG